>NZ_KV795575.1:0-14950 GCF_001809035.1 Eikenella sp. HMSC061C02 | reverse complement strand
GCCTTGTCCTGATTTAAATTTAATCCACTATACCATCTGACTTTATCCAACCTGATGAAAGGAAATACCATGCAAACCATCGCCATCCAATCTCCCGTCAAATATATCCAAGGCGCAGGCCTGTTCGGGCAAATCGGCGCACACGTTTCGCCGTTGGCCGACAACGTGGCCGTGTTGGCGGACAAATTCGTCCTGTCCATCTTGCAGGACAAACTTTCAGGTAGCCTGAATGCGTCCGGCGTGCGGCACACGATTGTGCCATTTAACGGCGAGTGCAGCCGCACCGAAATCGAACGCGTAAAAAGCATTGCCGAACAAAACGGCGCCAAAGCCGTTATCGGCGTGGGCGGCGGCAAAACATTGGATGCGGCCAAAGCGGTTGCCTATTACGCAGGCCTGCCCGTGGTTGTGTGCCCCACCATCGCCTCCACCGATGCGCCGTGTTCCGCGCTGTCCGTGATTTACACCGATGATGGCGAGTTTGAATCCTACCTGTTCTTCCCCAACAATCCCGAACGCGTGCTGGTGGACACCGAAGTGGTGGCCAACGCACCGGTGCGCCTGCTGGCCGCGGGCATCGGCGACGCACTAGCCACCTGGTTTGAAGCGCGCGCCTGCGCCAACAGCGGCGCGGACACCATGGCCGGGGCGAAAGTATCGCCCACCGCGCTCACGCTGGCCAAACTCTGTTACGAAACGCTGCTGGAAAATGGGCGCAAAGCCGTGTCTGCCGTAAAAGACAAAGTGGTAACCCCCGCCGTGGAACGCGTGGTGGAAGCGAACACCTATCTGAGCGGCGTGGGTTTTGAAAGCGGCGGTTTGGCGGGCGCGCACTCGGTGCACAACGGTTTGACCGTGCTGCTCGAAACCCACCACAACCTGCACGGCGAAAAAGTCGCTTTCGGACTGCTGACCCAGCTCATGCTGGAAAACGCAGACAATGCCGAGCTGGAACAGGTCGTCGGCTTGTGTGTGGATGTCGGATTGCCCGTTACGCTGGCACAAATCGGCGTAACCGAAGACATTGAAGCCAAAATGCGCCAAGTGGCCGAAGCCGCCTGCGCCGAAGGCGATACCATGGGCAATATGCCCGGCAACGTGCAGCCTGCCGACGTGTATGCCGCACTGCTCGCCGCCGACCGCTTCGGCCGGGATTATCTGGCAAAATCCGCGCGTTGAGCCGGATGAGGCTGCCGTTCCGGGCAACCGCGCCGGAAAAGTATGGTTGGTTTCAGGCAGCCTGAAACCTGGCAGCGGGGTGCGCTGTGCCCGTTTCCCAAACCACAAAAAGTCTCAGCCCGGATAAAGCTGCAAAAGCATTATTTTCAGCCATTTCATGAGATTGAGCATTCTTCCTTGAAAAAGCAGCCTGCACTTTAGATGGGTAGGGTGTTTGTGGTGAGAAGGCTACCTGAAAAATTTCAGGTAGCCTTTTTGTTAGAAATTGGCTAGTGAAACAGCCTTTCGGATTATGCAATACCGGCGTTGCCACGCCGGTATTTTTTATGCCGTACTCCCAAATTTTCAGGTAGCCTTTAGTCGAATGGAATGGCAATCCATTGTTCAAACATCAATTTCCTATCTCTACCGCATAACAACGAATTTTACTCTGTAATCCGCTAAAGCTGCTCTCTACGTATGTTAGCAACATTCACCATTAACCATTCTTTAATAAGTATCTTGACCGTTGAAAAGTATATCGCTTAAAGTAGCGCGGATTTGCTATGGCAAATACATTTATTGATTCTTAAATAACTATAAGAAGCATTATCATGAACACCAACCAAACCACCCCGCACGGCGGCAAGCCCGCCGATGTTTACTTTTTCGGCACCTGCCTTTTGGATTTGTTTATGCCGGAAGCAGGTATGGATGCCATCACGCTGCTGGAGCAGCAAGGCATCAAAGTGCATTTCCCGATGGAGCAAAGCTGCTGCGGGCAGCCTGCATTCTCTTCTGGGCACCGCGAAGAAGCGTTCAATGTCGCCAAAGCCCAGCTCACTTTGTTCACCGAAAACTATCCTATCGTCGTGCCTTCCGGCTCTTGCGGCGGCATGATGAAGCACCATTGGCCCAAATTGTTTAAAGGCAGCGAATACGAACAGCGCGCCAACGAATTGGCCGGCCGTGTGGTTGAGTTCACCAATTTCTTGGTCGACATCGGCTACGAGCCCAAAGACGTGGGCGAGCCGGTGAAAGTGGCAGTGCATACTTCCTGCGCGGCGCGCCGTGAAATGGGCGTGCACATTACCGGCTGGAAGCTGATCGACAGTCTGCAAAACGTGGAGCGCATCGTGCACGACCACGAAAGCGAATGCTGCGGCTTTGGCGGTACGTTCTCCGTGAAGCAGTCCGACATTTCCGGCGCGATGGTCACCGACAAAGTGGCCGCGCTGAAAGAAACGCAGGCCACGGAAATCGTGAGCGCGGATGCAGGCTGCATGATGAACATTGGCGGCAAAATCGCCAAAGACGAGCCGAACATGCCCAAACCCAAACACATTGCCACATTCTTGCTGGAACGCACGGGAGGTAAAGCATGAGCGCGCGCGACAATATTCTGGCCAAACTCCGCAAAGCCAACGCCTATCCGATGGCGGAGCCGCAAACTTTCGATTACTACCAAGAAATGTCGCCCGAATGGGAAAGCGAAACCGCCCGCCTGCGCCATTGGGCAACCACCATGCGTGCTGTGAAAACCGAGATTTTCTGGGTGCGCGAAAATGATTGGGAACAAAAGCTGGTGGAAGTGGCGCAGCAAAAAGGCTTGCAAAACATGCTGCTTTCGCCGCAAACCGAACACGGCCGCCGCGCCCAAGAGGCTTTGCAGGCTGCTTCTGTGGAAACACGCGCCTTCGACAAACCGATTGACGATTGGAAAGACGAATTCTTCGCCGACGTGCAGGCTGGTTTCACCTCGTCCGTTTGCGGCATCGCCCACACCGGCACGGTGATGATGGTTTCTTCGCCCGAAGAACCGCGCAGCCAAAGCCTGGTTCCCCCCGTACACATCTGCCTGTTCGATACACGTAAAATGTACGACACCTTTCATGCGGCACTGCATGGCGAAGCCTTAATCGATGCCATGCCCACCAATATCATTTTGGCATCCGGCCCGTCAAAAACCGCCGATATCCAATTAACCCTTGCCTTCGGCGCACACGGTCCGCGCGATATGGTCGTATTGGCCATCCTGCCCGAGAATATCGACCCTGCCGATTTGGAGAATGCCGCATGAGAACCGAACAAACCGTACACTTCCATCCGCGCCCGGAAACCTTTAAAGCCAACGCGCGCGAAGCCCTGGCCGACAAACCTTTGCGCAAAAGCCTGCGCACGGCCATGGACATGCTGATGACCAAGCGCAAAATCGTGCTGTCGGACGAACAAGAACTGCAAATGCTGCGCACCCTGTGCGAGCACATCCGCCAGCGTTCGCTGTCCAAACTGCCTGATTTGCTGGAGCAGCTGGAAAGCAACCTGACCAAATTAGGCGTGAAAGTGCATTGGGCGGAAACGCCCGACGAAGCCTGCCGCATCATCCACGGCATCGTGATGCACCATCAGGGCAAACTGATGGTGAAAGGCAAATCGATGGTGAGCGAAGAAATCGAGCTGAACCATTATCTGGCCGACCGCGGCATTAAAGCCGTGGAAAGCGACTTGGGCGAATATATCGTGCAAATGGCCGGCGAAAAACCGACCCACATCGTGATGCCCGCCATCCACAAAACCAAAGAGCAGGTGAGCGAACTGTTCCACAACAACATCGGCACGCCGCTGACCGACGACGTGGACCAACTCACCGGCTTCGCCCGCCAAGCCCTGCGCGACGTGTACCGCACCGCCGATGTCGGCCTGAGCGGCGTGAACTTCGCCGTGGCCGAAACCGGCACGCTGTGCCTGGTGGAAAACGAAGGCAACGGCCGCCTGTCCACCACCGTGCCGCCCGTGCACATCGCCATTACCGGCATTGAAAAAGTGGTGGCCAAACTGTCCGACATCCCGCCGCTTTACAGCCTGCTGCCGCGCAGCGCCATCGGTCAGAACATCACCACTTATTTCAACATGATTACCGGCCCGCGCCGTTCCGACGAGCTGGACGGCCCGCAGGAAATGCACCTGGTGCTGCTGGACAATGGCCGCAGCCAGGCCTACGGCGAAGAGCAAATGCGCCGCACGCTGCAATGCATCCGCTGCGGCGCGTGTATGAACCACTGCCCGGTGTACACCCGCATCGGCGGCGCAGCCTACGGTACCACCTATCCCGGCCCGATCGGCGAAATCCTGTCGCCGCATCTGCTGGGTTTGGAGCCCACCCGCGACCTGCCCACCGCCTGCACCATGTGCGGCGCATGCGTGGAAGTCTGCCCCGTGAAAATCCCGATTACCGAGCAAATGCAGCGCCTGCGCGAAGAAGCGCAACGCGCGCCCGACGAAGCCGTGCCCTATCCGATTAAAGGCCAAGGCGCATCGCACACCTTGGGCGAGCAGCTGGCTTGGCGCATGTTCGACGGTATCTTCGCCGGCAAAACCGCCTACCGCATGTTCGGTGCGCTGGCCACCAAATTCCGCGGCCTGACCCCGGGCAAACAGCTGACCTGGACCGACAACCACGTGCCGATGAAGCCCGCGCCCAAATCGCTGCACCAGTTGTTGCAAGAAAAACAACAGAAAACTTCCGGCTAAACCGAGTGCAGGCTGCTTTCTGAGCAAATATAACCATAGCGCGGCGCGAAGCCGAAACCGTTTCAGGTAGCCTTTTTCAGGTAGTCTGATGGCGTACGGCAAGCGCTGCGCTCTATGTTCGAATGCTCAAAAAGCAGCCTGCACCCTGTATTTACCGCCTCCCCCTGCCTTCACGGCGTTTTATTGACACACACGGAGACATCATGAGTATCGCCCTTTCCGTCTTTCCCATCTTATTTCTGATTATTTTAATGATCGGCTTCAAAATGCGCGGCGACCGCAGCGCTATCTTGGCTGCGTTGTCCGCTGTTTTGATTGCTATTTTTGCCGTACCCAACGTGAGTGGCTTCGCTCCCCCCACAGGCTACGGCGCCGGATACGTCGGCTGGGCATTTGCCGAAGGTGTGTTGAAAGCCATCTTCCCCATTCTGATTGTGATTCTGATGGCCTTGTTCAGCTACAATGTGCTGCTGGAAAGCAAACAGATTGAAGTGATTAAACAACAATTTACTAATATTTCCAGCGACAAGCGCATTCAGGTGCTGCTGATTGTGTGGGGCTTCGGCGGCCTGTTGGAGGGCATGGCGGGCTTCGGCACGGCGGTGGCCATTCCGGCGGCCATTTTGATTGGTTTGGGCTTCAGCCCGCGCTTCTCCGCGCTCGTATCGCTCATCGGCAACAGTGTGGCCACAGGCTTCGGCGCGGTCGGCATCCCCGTGATTACCTTGGCCAAGGAGGTGTTCGGTTCGGCGGTAACGGCTGAGCAGACCCATGCCATTGCCGGCGACGTGGTGATTCAGCTGGGCTTCTTGATGTTCTTGGTGCCGTTCGTCATCCTGATGCTGACCGACACTTCTAAAAAATACCTCGTGCCCAACATTATCCTGTCGGCCGTGGTTGGCGGCTTGTCGCTGGGCGTTCAGTTTGTGGCCGCTTATTTCATCGGCGCGGAAACGCCTGCCATCTTGGGCAGCATCGCCTGTATCGTCTTCATCGTGCTGTATGCAAAAATGACCGAGAAAAAAGATACGCCTGCCGATAAAGCCATCAGTATGGGGCAAATGGCGAAAGCATGGGCGGTGTACGGCTTCATCCTGTTCTTCATCATCATGGCCAGCCCACTGTCCGGCCCCATCAGCGCGTTTTTGAAATCCACGCTGGTGAGCAAAATCCACCTGCCAATTTATGCGGAAGGCAAATATTTCTCCTTCGGCTGGTTGTCCAACGCCGGTTTGATGCTGTTTTTGGGCGCGTTTATCGGCGGCTTAGTGCAAGGCGTTTCCGCCGGCAAACTGTTCCAGATTCTGGGCCAGACTTTGGTGAAAATGAAGGCTTCGGGCATCACCGTCATCTGCCTGGTGGCCATGAGCGCGATTATGAGCCACAGCAGCATGATTGCCGTGATTGCCAAAGGCTTGGTAGACGCCACCGGCACATTCTATCCGCTGGTTGCACCGCTGGTGGGCGCCATCGGCACATTCGCCACCGGCAGCGACACTTCTTCCAACATCTTGTTCGGCAAACTGCAAGCCTCCGTGGCCGACCAGCTGGGCATGAATAAATCATGGCTCGCCGCCGCCAACACGGCCGGCGCGACCGGCGGCAAAATCATTTCGCCGCAAAGTATCGCCATCGCCACCGCCGCCTGCGAACAGCAAGGCCAAGAAGGTGCCTTCCTGCGCTCGGCCATGCCTTATGCGATTGTGTATGTGATTATTGCGGGCATTACGGTGTATTGCTTTACTGCATTCGCACTGTAACGTTGTTGGCATCAAAACAGCCTGCACTCTAGTTTGGAGAGTGCAGGCTGTTTGTATGGAAAGGCTACCTGAAAGTTTGCTGGTGCTATGCTATGTAAACTCTCCCCCTAGAGAATCGTTTACTCATGCTGCAAAATATTCACCAGCTGCCCAAACGGATCGCGCACAAAAAAGCGGCGCACGCCCCAAGGTTCAGTAGTCGGCCCATATTCAGGCGTGAAACCAGCATGCTGCATCCGCTCTAATAATTCGTCCAGATTATCCACCTCAATAGACAAATCAGGCACAGGCATGCCAGAACCGCCTTCACTGGCAAAACTGACCTGCACAGACATAGTCATATCCTGTCCGTAGGTCTGTATCCACCCATGATCCATCAGCAATTCCAATCCAAGCAGGTCATGGTAGAAAGCCTTTGCTGCGGCGGGTTGGGTTGCGTTTATATTGGCCACAATGCGTTTAACGCCCATGCTCAATCCTTATTTTAAAGCGGCTGAATTAATCAGACATCAATATTCAATATGAGTTTCAGGCTACCTGAAAACCCACTTTCAGGCAGCCTGCACTTTTCTAATTACAGCTTCTCTCTAACCCAGCCTTCTGCCGAATCCAACATCGCGCCGACTTGGGAAGCATCCGTACCCCCGGCCTGTGCCAAATCCGGTCTTCCGCCGCCTTTGCCGCCGACTTGTTCGGCGGCGAATTTGACCAAATCGCCGGCTTTCACTTTGTTTGTCAACGGTTTGGATACGCCGGCGCACAGGGAGACTTTGCCGTCGTTTACTGCCGCCAAAAGAATCACGGCGTTGTCGGATTTGCCGGTTAAGTCGGTAACGATTTCGCGCAGGGCGGCTGCGTCGGCTTCGATTTGGGCGGCGACGAGTTTGGCTGCGCCCAAGTCTTTGGCGTTGTCCAAGAGTTTGGCGCCTGCGTGGACGGCGAGTTCGGCTTTGGCTTTTGCCAACTCTTTTTCCACGGCTTTGGCGTTTGCGGCGTTGGCTTGGATTTTGGCGAGTACGTCTTTTTCGGTTTGAGCTTTGACTTCGGCGATGATGTTTTTCATCAGGCTTTCTTGGTTTTGCGCCCATGCCAGCGCGGCAAGGCCGGTGATGGCTTCTACGCGGCGGATGCCTGCGGCGATGCCGCCTTCGCTGATGATTTTGAAGAAGCCGATGTCGCCGGTGCGGGCGACGTGGGTGCCGCCGCACAGTTCGGTGGAGTAGTCGCCCATGGTGATGACGCGGACGAAGTCGCCGTATTTTTCGCCGAAGAGCATCATTACGCCGGATTTTTGCGCGTCTTCAATGGACATGGTTTCCACTTTGACGGGCACGTTGGCGATAATCGCGGCGTTGACGCGGCGTTCGACTTCGGCGATTTCTTCCGCGCTGATGCCTTGCGGATGGGAGATGTCGAAGCGGGTCAGCTCGGCGTTTTGCAGGCTGCCTTTTTGTTCGACGTGCGTGCCCAAAACATCGCGCAGAGCTTTGTGCATCAGGTGGGTAACGCTGTGGTTGCGCATGATGCTGTTGCGGATGTCGTTGTCGATTTCGGCGGATACGGCATCGCCCACTTTCAGGCTACCTGAAACGACCGCGCCGAATTGTCCGTGTACCGCTGCTTTGATTTTCTGCGTATCTTCGACGCGGAAGCGGTTTTCGCCTGTGAAGATAAAGCCTACATCGCCGATTTGGCCGCCGCTTTCGGCGTAGAACGGGGTTTGTTCCAAAACGACCACGCCTGCTTCGCCTGCTTGGAGTTCGTCCACGGCTTCGCTGCCTTTGTATAAGGCGATGATTTTGGTGTCTTGGCTGCGTTTTTCGTAGCCTGTGAACTCGGTGTCTGCGCCTGTGTAGTCCAGTTGCGCGTTGGCTTTGAAGTTTTGCGCGGCGCGGGCGCGGGCGCGCTGGGCTTCCATTTCACGGTTGAAGCCTTCTTCATCCAAATCGATATTGCGTTCGCGGCAGATGTCGGCAGTCAAATCGTATGGGAAGCCGTAGGTGTCGTAGAGTTTGAAGATGATTTCGCCGTCCAGTTTGTTGCTGCCTTTGGTTAAGGCGTTTTCCAGCAAAGCCATGCCGGTTTCCAAAGTTTGGGCGAAGCGGCTTTCCTCGTTTTTCAGGGCTTCTTCAATTTGCGCTTGTTTCTCTTTCAACTCGGGATACGCATCGCCCATCGCTTTCACCAAATCGGGCACGAGTTTGTAGAAAAACGCCTGTTTCTGACCGAGTTTGTAACCGTGGCGTACGGCGCGGCGGATGATGCGGCGCAGTACATAGCCGCGGCCTTCGTTGGAAGGCATCACGCCGTCGGCAATCAGGAAGGAGCAGGAGCGGATGTGGTCGGCAACGACTTTCAGGCTTGGTTCGTCCATACTGAACGGCGCGCCGGTTTCGCGGGCAACGGCTTTGAGCAGGTCTTGGAACAGGTCGATTTCGTAGTTGCTGTGAACGTGTTGCATCACGGCCGCCATGCGCTCCAAGCCCATGCCGGTATCGACGGACGGTTTGGGCAGCGGGTTCATATTGCCTTGTTCGTCGCGGTTGAACTGCATGAATACGCAGTTCCAAATTTCAATCCAACGGTCGCCGTCTTCTTCAGGGCTGCCCGGAATGCCGCCCCAGATTTCTTCGCCGTGGTCGTAGAAAATTTCGGAGCACGGGCCGCAGGGGCCGGTGTCGCCCATCTGCCAGAAGTTGTCGGACGCGTATTTCGCGCCTTTGTTGTCGCCGATGCGGACGATACGCTCGGCAGGCATACCGATTTCGTTCAGCCAAATGTTGTAGGCTTCGTCGTCTTCGGCGTATACGGTTGCCAAGAGTTTTTCTTTGGGGATGTTCAGCCATTCGGGGGAAGTGAGGAATTCCCAAGCGAAGTGGATGGCGTCGCGTTTGAAGTAGTCGCCAAAGGAGAAGTTGCCCATCATTTCAAAGAAGGTGTGGTGGCGGGCGGTGTAACCGACGTTTTCCAAGTCGTTGTGTTTACCGCCGGCGCGTACGCATTTTTGCGCGGTGGTAGCGCGGTTGTAGGCGCGTTTGTCAAAGCCGAGGAACACGTCTTTAAACTGGTTCATACCGGCGTTGGTAAACAGCAGCGTCGGGTCGTCGTGTGGCACGAGGCTGGAAGAGCGGACGATGGTGTGACCTTTGGATTCGAAGAATTTTAGGAATTTTTGGCGTAGTTCGGAGGTTTTCATGGCGTTTCGGTATCTTTCAAAATAATGATTCGGGCGGCTGGCGCGCTTAACAAAAATTGGGCGTGATTTTACTGCATATTGCAGGTGGCTGCCTACTTGCACGGTGGATGAAAGGGCAGGATTTTCAGGTAGCCTTTTGCTTGCAGGCTACCTGAAAATTGCAAATACGCTTTTCAGGTAGCCTTATTTGCCAGGGCTCAGGCTACCTGAAAAATACCTGCCCAGCGAAGTTGATTTAAATCAGCGCCAAACCGCCGCCTTGCCCGTAGAATGCCCAATATTTGCCCCCAAACAAACGGACACGCCATGCTGTTTGACGACTTCCAGCCCACCCACCACACCAAACCCGCCGCCCAGCCGCAGCCGACCGAGCGCGGCCGAATCCCCGAACTCGTCTGCCCCGCCGGCAACCTGCCCGCCCTGAAAACCGCCGTGGACAACGGCGCGGACACGGTTTACATGGGGCTGAAAGACGCGACCAACGCGCGCAATTTCCCCGGCCTGAATTTCGACCAAAAATCCATCATCGAAGGCATCCGCTACGCCCACGACCGCGGGCGGCAGGTGCTGATGGCCATCAACACCTACGCCCAAGCCGGGCAGGTGGAACGCTGGCGGCGCGCCATCGACACCGCCGCCGATTTGGGCGCGGACGCGGTGATTGTGGCCGACCCCGCTGTGATGGCCTATGCCTGCGAAAAACATCCGAATCTGCGGCTGCATATGTCGGTGCAGGGTTCGGCCACCAATTACGAAGCCATCAATTTAATGAAAGACTTGTTCGGCATCCGCCGCGCCGTGCTGCCGCGTGTGCTGACGATAGACCAAGTGCAGCATGTGATTGAAAACACGGATGTGGAGATTGAAGTGTTCGGCTTCGGCAGCCTGTGCGTGATGGTGGAAGGCCGCTGCATCCTGTCGAGCTATGCCACGGGCGAATCGCCGAATATGCAGGGTGTGTGTTCGCCCGCCAAGGCCGTACGTTGGGAGCAGTTGCCCGACAAAATGAACGTGCGGCTCAACCAGGTGATGATCGACCAGTTCAACAAAGACGAACCGGCAGGCTACCCCACGCTGTGCAAAGGCCGTTTTGAAGTGAACGATGAAACCTATTACGCGCTGGAAGAACCGACCAGCCTGAACGTGTTGGAAGTGTTGCCGCAGCTCATCAAAATCGGCGTGGCGGCGGTGAAGGTGGAAGGCCGCCAGCGCAGCCCGATGTACACCTCGCAGGTTACGCGCACGTTGCGGCAGGCTTTAGATGCGGCCGCAGCCGACCCCGCGCACTACCGCGTAACCCCCGCATGGGATACGGCCTTGGGCAAGGTGTCCGAAGGCAGCCAAAGCACGCTGGGCGCATATAACCGGCCTTGGAAGTAGTTTCAGATGGCCTCAAGGCCGTCTGAAAGGCTACCTGAAAAAGCAGCCTTAGGTCAGATTCTCGAATCCGGCACTTCGATCAATATAAATGTCGGATACAAGTATCCGACTTACGGGCTGCTACGGTGCGATGACCGCTTCCGCCGACAAAGGTTCGGTGCGGATGCGGGCCAAATCGAACGCTGATTGGGTTTGGCGGCGTGAATAAATTTCAAGCAGCCCGAAGGCCGTCTGAAAAGTGCAGGCTGCTTTGAAGGCTTTCAGACGGCCTTTGCCCTATTGCCAGCCGTGGAAGAAGTCAAGTGCCTGCGCCAGCGCGTCGCGGGCGGCGGCCATGTAGTCCTGCGGGTAACGGCGGGCGTTGGCAAACAGTTTGTGCCAGCGGCTTTCCAATGGAAACAGGTAATGCCCCGCGCGGTGGTAGGCGCGTTCGATGACGGGATACTGGAAGCCGCCGTTTTCCAAGCGGCGGACGATGCGCCGCGCGGCTTCGTATGAAGGCCACATGGTGTCGTCTTCGGCGGAAAGCAGCAGCACCGCGCCTTGGATGTTTTCCACCCGGATGCGTGTTTCCTCCGCTGCACCGACCGCATCGCGGTAGCAGGAGCGCAGGCAAAGGCTGCGGGTTTTCACGCAATCCCGCAATACGCGCAGGCGGTTCATGTGGAGCGGGCAATATGGCAGGTCGTACCCCCGCCAGGTGAAGGCGGAACAGTCAAGCAGCTTCCTGCGCGGCGCGGTTTGCAAACCCTGCACGCACACGTCCAGCGGGCTGACGGCGGCCACGCGGCCGATGTCGGGAATCAGGGAGGCAGCCAGCAGGGCGAGTTGCGCACCCATGGAAATACCCCACACGCCGGTTTGGCAAAAACCCATTTCCTGCGCCCACCGCACGGCGGTTTCCACTGTCTCCACAGCAATTTGCGCCAGCCCCTGCGCCAGGTGCGGCTGCCCCCAGTAAGGCACGGCCAGCGCAGTCAGACCGTTTTCGGCAAACACGGCGGCATAGGTTTGCGTGAGCGCGTAACTGCCGTCGCTGCCGCCGAGTATGATGACGATGCGGTCGGAAGGCGGCGCGTACCGGCCGCGGTACAGCGCGGCGGTCAGGTCGTCTGAAGCGTAAGACAATATCCGGTCGGGCTGCATGGCTTGCTCCTAAAAACAAAGCGTTAAAGTTAAAGCATTGTCCCACCGTTTTGCGGTAGGGGCTACCTGAAAAACAGTGCGAAAAATAAGAGCATGAAAAAACACATCAAAGACCTGCGCAACGCCCTATACAAACACGACCTGACCGTGGCCGCCGAAGAAGATACCCCTGCCTTCCCTGCCGTGTGGACGCTTGCGCACCCTTATTTCACGATGCCGCTGACCATCGCCTTCCACAACGCCCACGACACCGGCCTCGTACCGTTGTATGCCAGCTTCGGCTGCTACTTAATGGAAAAGCCTGAAATATCGCTGTATTTCACCAAAACCAACCGCCATTCGTGGCAGCGCGATTTGGCCGCTTTTATCGAAACGCTGATGCAATATATCTACGCCGCCGAAACTGAACACAATAAGGCCGTCTGAAAAGGAATCCTATGCACATCACCTTCCCGGAATGGTTTGATGACCTGGCTGAATTTGAAGCCGAGAGCAAAGGTTGCCTGTTGGATTTTCCATTGCATATCAACGGACAAGAGTTTGTTTTTACCTTCTACGATTTGTGCCGCCTCAATCAAACCTATGCCGATGATTCCGCCGCCGATTTTTTAGAGAACGAAGCCGTCGTTGTATTGCAGGCCATAAACCGGAAAAACATTGCCCGCTTTGCCCAAACGATTTTCAGGTAGCCTCCAGGCCGTCTGAAAAGACAAAAAAACAAAGGAACACCCATGAAACTCTCCCTCGCCCCCATCCAATTCTTCTGGCAGAAAGAAACCCTGCTCGAATTCTACGTCCAAATGCTCGACAGCCCGCTCGACACCATCTATCTGGGCGAAACCGTCTGCTCCCGCCGCCAGAAAATGCGTTTTGCCGACTGGTTCGGCCTCGCCCAAGACCTCGCCGACAGCGGCAAGGAAATCATCCTGTCTTCCCAAGTGCTGCTCGAAAGCGAATCCGACCTCAAACGCCTGCGCAAAATCACCGGCCAAACCCAATTCAAAATCGAAGCCAACGACATGGGCGCGGTCAAACTCGCCCGCGAACACGGCATCCCCTTCGTGGCCGGGGCCAGCCTCAACATCTACAACGAAGCCACCCTGCAACTCTTCCAAAACCTCGGCGCATACCGCTGGGTCGCCCCCGCCGAACTCGCCCGCGACAAAGTGGCCGACACCGCCCGCCTTTCAGACGGCATCGAAACCGAAATCTTCGCCTGGGGCAAAATCCCCTTGGCCTATTCGTCCCGCTGCTTCACCGCGCGGCACTACAACCTGAACAAAGACAGCTGCGAATTCCGCTGCCTCGACCACGAACACGGCCTCACCATGAACACCCGCGAAGGCCAGCCGTTCCTCACCATCAACGGCATCCAAACCATGTCCTACGGCAGCCAATGCCTGCTGCCGCACCACACCGACATGGCCGCCATCGGCGTAAACATCCTGCGCCTCTCGCCCCAGCTCACCGACATGCCGCGTATCATCGAACTGCACCGCGCCGTGCTCGACGGCCAAACCACCCTCGATGAAGCCCTGCCCGAACTCGCCCGCCTCGCCACCGGCACGCCCGTGGACGGCTATTGGCTGGGCAAACCCGGCATCGAAGCCGTTCACAGCCTCGTTGCCTGAAAAAGCCAGAAGCAGGCTACCTGAAACCCATCTTAATAACCAGAAAACCACTATGCGACTACTTTCCCCGCCACCCGACAAACCCGAACAGCGCAAACAATGGCTGGCGCACGCCTTCGGTAAAATCTTGTTCCAACACGCCCACCGCTACGCCTTGGAAAATATCGCTGCCGATGCCACACCCGAAACACAGGCCGTCGCCCGCAAAGCTGCCGAAGACACCCTCTATGGCCTGATGATGATTCTAGACGGCGTGGTAGACGACCTCGAAAACGAACAATACAGCCTCGCACTCGCCGCCCAAATCCAACTCATCCGCCAAGACAACGGAGAAGTGGCTGACAGCCTGGATTTAACCGACACCGACGGTTTGTGCATGGTATTTCATGATTGGAAAGAAGACAAATTCGACACCCTGCAAGCAACACCCTAATCTTCAAAGGAAACCATCATGCCCCTGCCCGACATCACCCTGCCGCAATGGTGCGCCCAAATCGGCCGCCGCCTGCCCGCCCTGCCGCCGCGTTTCGCGCTGGTTAAAACCCTCAACCTCATGCTCAAGCGCGGCCTTTTGCCTGCCGACATGAGCCTGTTTGACGGCCGCACTTTCGAAATCGACGTGCTCGACGCGGGCATCACTGTGCGCTTCACCGCCGATAGCGAACGCTTCCTCGACCGCCGCTTCGAAGGCACACCCGACCTCCGGCTGGCCGCCAACGGCGTGGATTTCTTGCGCATGATGCTGCGCGAAGAAGACCCCGATACCCTGTTTTTCAAACGCAAACTGCAAATCGAAGGCGACACCGAATTGGGGCTGATCACCAAAAACCTGCTCGACAGCGTGGAATGGCCGTTTGCCGAGCAGTTGGTGAAATGGCAGGAAATGTTTGAATAGGCGCCCGTGGGGCGCTGCCGCTTCGTTTGAACCGTGTTGAAGCCAAGTCTTTCAGGTAGCCTGCCATACTTGCCTGAGGCAGCTGAAACGGATAGGCTACACCGCAGCAGCACGATAAACTGGTATGGCTGTGCCGACACTGTCGCAAGAGAAGTTTTCAGGTAGCCTGTGCTGGCTTTAACCAGGGCTACCTGAAACATACAAATCATAATTTGAAAGTGGGGCTTAGGAAGCAAAATCACTCAATATAGTG
>NZ_KV795574.1:0-797 GCF_001809035.1 Eikenella sp. HMSC061C02 | reverse complement strand
CCGGCCGGTAAGGTGATTACTCCGACTGGTGCAGATGCCAACAAACTGGCTACTGCCGGTGACATTGCCAATGCCATCAACAACAGCGGCTTCAACATTGATGCTGGAGGTAATGTAGTAGGTAGTCATACTGCTACTACTGCCAAACCCGGCAGCACCCTGACCCTGAAGGCAGGCGATGGTTTGACCGTAAAACAGGACCTGGACGCCAACGGCAACCAGAGCTACACCTACGCTTTGGATGCTCAGACTGTGGTGCAGAACGCCCAAACCCCGGTGGTATACACCAAAGCTGACGGTACGAAGGTGTACAAACGCCCTGACGGCAAGTTCTATGATGCGCCGACAGGCGGTAACGAAGTTGCTGCTGGCGACGTGATTGCCAGCATGCAGAATGCAGCCGGCAACACCACTACCCCGACCACCTTGGCTAATGTGAAGGGCAACCTGGCTGATACAAGCAATGCCACCGGTAATCCGGCCAACAACGATCGTGCCACCTTGGCTGCCGGTAACAAAGGCAACAATGCCGCCACCGTTAACGATGTATTGAACGCAGGCTTCACCGTACAGGGTAACGGTCAAAACAAAGACTTCGTGACCCACGGCGACACCATCAACTTCGCCGACGGCCAAGGCACCGTAGCCAAAGTCACGAGCGCTGGCGGCGTCACCAAGGTTCAATTCGACACCCCGATGACCTACGTTGACAATGCAGGAGCCCCCACCAATACACCGAGCAACAAGGTGAACCTGGTAGGCGATGCTGCAGGTGGTCCGGTTACCTTGGGTAATGT
>NZ_KV795573.1:24222-65694 GCF_001809035.1 Eikenella sp. HMSC061C02 | reverse complement strand
GGTAACATATCTGCTAATCTAGTACAGCCCCAAACGAAATGGCGGTTTCAGGTAGCCTTTGCTGTTTTTACTTTATTGATGGGCGTATTCCACCAAGAGCGGCCGGTGGTCGGAGTGCTGCCAGGGCAAGGGGTGGGCGGAAACGTTTAGGCCTTTGGCTAAGGCGTGGTCGATATTGAGGAAAAACGGTTTCCAAGTGGGCGTGAAGTAGCGGGTGGCGGGGCGGCTGCCGCCTTCTTGCAGGAAACGGCGGAACAGCGGGGAAAACGGGCTGCTGTTGAAGTCGCCCACAGCCAGCGCGCGCGGTTCGGCGGCAAGGGCGCGGGCGGTTTCGGCCAGGTAGTGCTGCCGCGCCCCGGCCAGTTCGCTGCTGATGGGTGGCGGCGGGTGTAGGGCGTAGAGGGTGGTGCCGTCGGCAGTTTGGGCGCGGATATAGGGGTAGTCGCCAATCATGCGCACTTCGCAGGCGGCCAGCGGCTGTTTGCTCCACAGGGCGAGGGCGAAGGGGCTGTGTTCGCGGTGTTGGCAGCCGTGTGGATAGGCTTGGCGCAGGCTTTGCCAGCCGGGGTTGTCGAGATTGATTTCGCCCAGCGTGAGAAGGTCGGCCTGCTCGGCTAAGAGGGCGGTGCTTTCTGCTTCGGCGGCAGGATTATCGAGATGGACGTTGTACCAAACCAGCCGTGTGCCGCCGGCTGGGGCATCGGGCAGGGCGAAGGGCTGAGCCAGCCATAGCAGAGATGCGGCAGCACACACGAGCCACAGTGCACGCCACTTCGGGCGCGGCCAAATCGCGGCGAGAATGAAGACGGCAGCGTAGTGGGGCAGGAAATGGCTGAATAGTTCGGCCGGCCAAAACAGACTGCCAAGCTGGCCGATCAGCATTGCAGCTAGGGCAAGCAGAGCGAGGATGTGCAGGCGGGGGCGGAGAAAGGCGGACATGTTGTGGTTAGGGAGGTGTAGCGGGTGGGATGGAGGCTACCTGAAAAACGGGCGGGGCGGTTTTCAGGTAGCCTGTTGTATTTCAGACAGCCTTAGCTCCGATTTTCAGCAACCGGCATATCAGCCACAGCACCATACGGCGCAGCAGGATCGAAAGCAGTATGGCGGGGTAGAACAGCAGCAGGTTGTCGGGATACGGGCTGAGATTGGACCAGTTCAACAGAGCCAGCAGCATGATTGCGCCGGTGCCGATTTCCAGCAATACACCACTTTTCTCCTGCATGGCCAGCCGTGCAGTGTGTACGGGCAGCAGCAATAGCCACAGCAAAGCGGCAAAAATGATGCGCCATGGCAGGAGCAGTATGGTTAAACCGAGCAACTGATTGCCGGACAGTATCGAACCACCCAAGCTGGCCACACCCGTTAGCAATAGCAACTGCCACGGCAGTCGTTGGAGGGTTTGCAAACTGAGCGCCTGCCGAATCAGCCGCTCGATTTTGTCCAACCAGGCGGGGCGGTCAAACAGCAGATAGAAGTTGCCATTGAGCCAAAGCAGCGTGGCAGCCAAGATATAGCGGCCATAACCTTTCGGTATAGGAAAAGAGAAAATCAGGAAGGCGAGGCCGAGCAAGCAGAGATTGCTGGTGCTCCAGCCGGCCGTGTCCTCTTCAAGATGCCAAAAATAATATGTCCAACAGGCCAACAGGACGGCAAGGTAGCCGATATTCCACCAAGGCTCAGCGGGCAGCACAGGGGCAAAAAGCACGAGGATGGCCGGAGAAAGCAGTAAATGTATGGCTTTGCCCCAGCCTGTGCGGTATTTGAAATGATTAAAACTTTCACCCAAGCCGGGATTGAGCGACTCTAAGGCTGAATAAATATTGCTGCTGCCCACAGCATAAACAACCTGCATGGCAGCCAGGATGACTACCACCAACATAAAGTCGGCAAGTAAGTCAATACCGCCATTCGGGCTTCCTCCTGCGGCCAAGCTGCCAATCACGGCTGCTAGGATGCAGATAACCACCCAGGCAATACGGCAGCCGTGCCAGAAATCATAGCGCTTGTGTACGGCCGGGCGGTAGGTGTGCAGCAGCAGGCGTTGGCGGCGGTTGGCTTCGTCGGACAATTCCGGCCACAGCAGCATGGCGGCAAAGGCGGCAAACAGGCGGCGCATCAGGCCGGGGGGTGTGCCGAGGAAGCGGGCGAATAGGGCGGATACGGGCAGGCGCTTTTCCGGCTTGCTGCCGTCTTCGTCCGGCCCGGCAGCTTCCGGCTCGAACAGATGAATGATGTCGGCGGTGCGGCGGTATTCTTCCAGCCGCGCCAAGCCTTCCGGGTCGCGCACTTCTTGGAAGAAGGCGTGCGTCCAACCGGAGTAGTCGGCCAGGTGCGCCCACAAGAGTGGGTGGCGGATTTGGTTGTGGTGCAGAAAATCGAGGCAGGCTGCGGCCACATCACGATGTTCCTGTGGCGGTGCATTGTCGAGCATCCGGCTGGTTTCTGGCCAGCGGCGCAGCAGTTCTTCACTACCACCTTGCTTGAACCACTGCCGCCATTGCGTCAGCAGCTGTGTTGCGGCCTGGCCGATGGGCGGAACGAAGGAGTGTGGGTGCTGCGGTTTGGCACGATGTTTGGCCAGCTTGGCCGCTATCCTGCGGTATTCCTTGATCTGTTCTAGCTCGGCCGGGGTGAAGATGTTGTTGCGGAAGTCGGGATGGTGCCAGCCAAAGTAATCCGACCATTGCGCCCACAGCATACAGTCGTCGATTTGGTGGGTGCGCAGGAAGTCGGCGAATTGGCGGGAGGCATTTTCGGTTTCGCCCAGGGGCAGCTGCTCGAGCTGTTCGCGGATGTGCGGCCAGGCGGCTTCGAGCTCGGCCGCACCGCCACGGGTGAAGTAAGTTTCGATATTGCTGAGCAGGGCGGCGCAGGGGTCGCTGCCGTAGGGGTGGGGGCTACCTGAAAATAGTTCGTCTGCTTCGGGCAGATTTCCGTTTTCAGGTAGCCTTTCGTTTTCGGCCGTATTGGGATTAGGGCTACCTGAAAACCGGTAGGTGTGGTGTTCGTCGTGGCTGCCGGCCTGCCAAGGCGGTAAAGCATGATGGGAATCGGCTTGGCCGAATCTGCTTTGCTCGTTTTGGCGAAACTCACTTCGTTCGTTTTGGCGAAACTCGCCCTGCTCGTTTTCAGGTAGCCATTCGCTTGCCGGGAACGACCATTCTGGCGCGGCTTCGCCAGCGAGATAGGGGGCGATGGCGAGGGCTTCGTCAAATGCTTCGCGCAGGCGCTGATAGCCTTCGGCATCGTCGTCGGGGCGGGTGGTTTTCAGCAGTTTGGCGTAGGCGCGTTTGATGGCGCGTTCGTCTGATGTGGGCTCGATTTGCAGGATGTGCCAGCAATCCATGATGGGTTCCGGTGTGGTGTGGGGGCTGCCTGAAAACGAAGTGGGTTTCGCCAAAACGAGCAAGGCGAGTTTCGCCAAAACAGGGGGTGTGGGTTTTATAGTGAATTAAATTTAAATCAGGACAAGGAGGCGAGCCGCAGACAGTACACACGTTACGGCAAGGCGAGCCAACGCTGTACCGGTTTTTGTTAATTCACTATAGCGAAACCCACTTTGTTCGTTTTCAGGTAGCCTGCTTGTTGTTTTCCGTGCGGGTTTGGGCATGAATGCCCGGTTGGCGGTTTTCAGGTAGCCCTAGAGCAGCCAGCCGCCGTCGAAGTGGCGCAGGAATTCGCCGAATTCTTTTTGCGCGTGGCGGATGGCGTTGGCGTCTTGGCTCTCCAGCGTGCGCTCGAACTGCATTACGGCGCGGCCGATGGCCTGGCGCCGTTCGCCGAGGTATTCTTCATACAGGCGTTTGCCTTTTTCCAGCAGGTAGATGTTTTCCTGCTGCTCACGCGGGTGGACTTTGAGCGCGGCGAGGCGTTCGAGCGCGGCCTGCACTTCTTCTTCGCTCAGGTTGATGCTGTTGTGGCGGAAGGTTTGGTTGACTTTGATATTGAGGTCTTCGTTGCTCACGTCCACGTCTAACAGGCCGTTGGCATCGTAGCTGAAGCGCACGTCGATGTTCACTTCACCGGCGCGGCGCGGCGGCACGCGCACTTCGAGCTGGCCGAGCTCGAGGTTTTCGTTGGCCAGCACGGATTCGCCTTGCAGCACGCGAAGCGTGATGGCGGTTTGCCGGTCGTTCATGGTGGAATAGCCGGCCACGCGCGATACGGGCACGGGCATGTTGCGCTCGATAATCGGGCTGAAAATGCCGTGTGTGACGCTGCCGTCCGGCAGCTGTTCGGACACTTCCACGCCCAGCGAGAAGGGCATCACATCGGTGAGCACCACTTCCTCCACGTTGCTGTCGCGCGCCAGCAGGGCGGCCTGCACCGCCGCACCGCGCGCGATGGCCTCATCGGGATTGACCGAGGCTTTGGGAATACGGCCGAACAGCTGGGCGATGGTGTTGCGGACAACCGGCATCCGCGTGGCGCCACCCACCAGAATGATGCTGTCGATTTGGCTCGGGTGCAGCTTGGCGTCGCGCAGTGCACGTTCCAACGGCTGGCGCAACCGCGCCATCAGCGGTTTGGCGGCTTCTTGGAACTCTTGGCGGGTAATCGCGGCGGCGGCCATGCGGTTGCCCACGTTCACCTGCACTTCGGCCTGCATTTCTTCGCCGAGCCTGCGTTTGGCGGTTTCCAAAGCCTGCCACAGTTCGCTGCTGTCGGCGAGGCGGGCGCGTTCTTCGTCGCTCAATTCTTTGCATTTGGCCAGAAAAAGCTGGCGCAACACCTGCACGAAGTCTTCACCGCCCAAGTGGTTGTCGCCCGCGCTGGCGGATACCTGCACCACGCCGTCGAAATAATCGAGCACGGATACGTCGAACGTGCCGCCGCCGAGGTCGTAAATCAAAAATCGGGTGTCGTCGGGCTTTTCCTGCAGGCCGTAGGCCAAGCCGGCGGCAGTGGGTTCGTTGAGCAGGCGCAGCGCGTTGAGCCCGGCCATCTGCGCGGCGTTGCGAGTGGCCTGGCGCTGGATGGCGTTGAAGTAGGCCGGCACGGTAATCACCACATCGCGCACTTCTTCGCCCAAATCGGCTTCGGCATCTTCTTTAAGCTGGCGCAGCACCAGTGCGGAAAGTTCTTCGGCACGGAATTTCTTGCCGTTGAGCCGGAAGATTTTGTCGGTGCCCATGAAGCGCTTGAAGGCGGAGGCGGTGGCCTGCGGGGCGGTGCGCAGCCGCTCGCGTGCGGCCAACCCCACCAGTATTGTGCCGTCGTCCGCCACGCTTACCACGGAAGGTGTGAGTGTGTGGCCGAGCCGATTGGGAATCAGGCGGGTTTCGCCATTGATGAATTGGGCGACGAGACAGTTGGTGGTGCCTAAATCAATGCCGATTTGTGTGGTCATGGTGCAAAAGCGGTGAAGTGAAAGGGCATTATTTTAAGTGGAAACAGGCTACCTGAAAAAGCGGGCTGATGGGCGCAAAGGTAAAAGGCGGCGTGTAAGCAACAAGCTGGGAATATGGTGGCATGTGGTTGCGTATAGGTTACCTGAAAATGAATGGGGTGAGTTTCGCGAAAACAAAGGTAATGGGCGCTGCAGAATAGGTTTATGAGTTTCTACGAAGCTGAACTTTCAGGCAGTCTTTTATTATGCAGTATTGTGATTTGTATTCATTGTGTTATTCCAATACTCCTATACATAAGACAAAACAATTGGAGAGTCAAGTCGCAAACAAAAACCTGCCGCAGAGGGCAGGTTTTCGATGACAGCAAAGATTAATCTTCCAGTTTGCGGCCAGACAGTTTTTCTTTGATGCGGGCAGCTTTACCGGTGAGGCCGCGCAGGTAGTACAGTTTGGCACGGCGAACGTGGCCGCGGCGTTTCACTTCGATTTTTTCCACGTTGGGAGAATACAGTTGGAAAGTACGTTCTACGCCTTCACCGCTAGAGATTTTGCGCACAATGAAGTTGCTGTTCAGGCCACGGTTGCGGCGGGAAATTACCACGCCTTCGTAGGCTTGCAGACGGGTACGGTTACCCTCGGTTACGCGCACGGAAACGGATACGGTGTCGCCGGGAGCGAATTCGGGGATGGTTTTGTTCAAACGGGCGATTTCTTCCTGTTCGAGCTGTTGAATCAAGTTCATTGCTATAGTCCTTAAGTTTATGATGGGATATCTCGTTCCTCCTGCCGGATTTTTTGCAGGAGCCTAGATTCCTCTGGGGTTAATGCGCGACCGGCCAAAAGGTCTGGTCGGCGCTGCAGGGTGCGGCGTAACGCTTGTTCTAAGCGCCATTCCACAATCAGGGCATGGTTGCCGCTGCGCAATACAGCGGGCACAGTCATGCCCTGAAATTCTATCGGGCGGGTGTAGTGCGGGCAGTCTAAAAGGCCGTTGGCAAACGAATCCTGTCCGGCCGAATCGGCATCGCCCAGCACGCCTGGAATCAGCCTCAACACTGCATCCATCAGCATCATGGCCGGCAATTCGCCGCCGGATACCACAAAATCGCCAATGCTGATTTCTTCATCGATGGCACTGCTCAGCAGACGCTCGTCGATGCCTTCGTAGCGACCACACACCAAAATCAAGCCATCTAGTTTAGCCAGTTCGGCTGCTTTTTGATGTGTGAACGGGCTGCCTTGCGGGCTGAGGTAAATCACTTTACCGTTATGCTGCGCTTTGGCGGCATCGATTGCCGATTGTAGCGGTTCAGCCATCATAATCATGCCGGGGCCGCCGCCAAAAGGTCTGTCATCGATGTAGCCCAATTTGTTGTCGGCAAACTGGCGCGGGTTGATGCTGTTGAAATGCCATAAGCCGCGTTGCAGGGCGCGGCTGGTTACGCCGTAGTCGGTGATGCTACGGAACATCTCGCCAAACAGGGTAACGGCTTGGATATACATCAGTAATCCAAGCCCCAATCGGCAATGATGCTGCCTTGTTCCAAATCCACATTGTCGATGTAGTGATCGACAAACGGAATTAGTTTGCGGCCATGCTCACCATCTACCACCAAAATATCGTGCGCACCGGTTTCCATCAGGCTGCTTACTGTGCCGATGAGCTCGTTTTGCCGGTTGTATACCGTCAAGCCGACCAAGTCGGCCCAGTAGTATTCGCCTTCTTGGGCGGGCTCAAAATCACTGCGTTTGATTTCGATGGTGTAGCCGCGCAACAGCTGTGCAGCATCACGGTCGCTTATTTCGGCGAATTTTACTTGCAATTCATCGCCGGCCACCTGGCCGTTGTCCAGCGTGTAGCTGCGGGAAACACCGTCTTTACTCAGCTGCCATACAGGGTAGTCCAGCAGGCTGTCGGCATATTCGGTATCGGCGGCCACTTTTACCCAGCCTTTGATGCCGAAAGCGCCTTTCACATAGCCCATGGCTACCCAGTTGTCTTGGCTGCGGCTCATGGCGGGTATTCCAGAATTAAGCGGCTTTCTGCTGCTCTTTTACCAAGCGGGCAACGGCATCGCTTACTTGCGCGCCTTGGCTCACCCAGTAGTTCAGGCGTTCGGTGTTCAGGCGTACGCGTTCTTGTTTTTCGTTGGCTACGGGGTTGTAGAAGCCAACGCGCTCGATGAAGCGGCCGTCACGACGGTTGCGTGAATCGGCTACCACGATGTTGAAAAACGGAGAATGCTTGGAGCCGCCGCGCGAAAAACGGATAACTACCATATTATTATTCCTTCTTCCTTCGGGAAATTTGATCAATAAGAAAACAGCGGATTTTAGGGTAATTTGCCATACGGGCGCAAGCATTTGTTGAAAAAATACCGTTTTACCGTGGTATTGGGTGGACGGTATGCCGCAAGCGGCTCGCTTTGGGTGCGGGGTTGCGCCGTATTTTCAGGTAGCCTTTTTCTTGGTAGATGCTACGCCAACAGGCTACCTGAAACCAAACTCTCGGGCAAACTAGTCAGCTGCCCTTGATTTTCGCAGCAGCGGTGCCATTTGCCTGCTGTTCGTGATGGCGGATTAGATTGCCTTTCGATTCCAAGCCGCCGTGGCTAAAGTTAAATTCATCCGCCCTATATTTGATCAAGCTATTTGGGAGCCGTTTTATGAGCACTTCCGTGATGACCCCGCAAGAAATCGTCCATGAGCTGGACAAGCACATCATCGGCCAGCAGCAGGCCAAAAAGGCCGTGGCCGTGGCCTTACGTAACCGCTACCGCAGAAGCCAGGTGGCCGAGCCGCTGCAAAGCGAAATCGTGCCGAAAAATATCCTGATGATCGGCCCCACCGGCGTGGGTAAAACCGAAATTGCCCGCCGTTTGGCGCGGCTGGCCAATGCGCCGTTTATCAAAATCGAGGCCACCAAGTTTACTGAAGTGGGCTATGTGGGGCGTGATGTGGACAGCATCGTGCGCGATTTAATGGAAATCGCCCTGAAGAATTTGCGCGAACAGGCTGTGCGTAAAAACCGCGACCGCGCCCAAGATGCTGCCGAAAATCGCGTGCTCGACGCGCTCTTGCCGCATCCGCCGCAAACCGGCTTCGAAGGCGAACCGGCCGAACCGCAGCCCGAAAGCCACACTCGCAAAAAATTCCGCGAAATGCTGCGCCGGGGCGAATTGGATGATAAAGAAATCAACATCGAACTGAGCCAGGCCTCCCCCGCGTCCATGCAAGTGATGGGCCCGCCCGGCATGGAAGAATTCAGCAGCCAGCTGCAAGACATGTTTGCCAATCTCAGCAAAGGCCGCACCAAACCGCACAAAATCAAAGTAGCGGCCGCCATGAAGCTCTTGCTGGACGAAGAAGCCGCCAAACTGATTAACGAAGAAGAACTGCGCGAGCAGGCTGTGCACGCTGTGGAGCAACACGGCATCGTGTTCCTCGACGAAATCGACAAAATCGCGGCCGACAGCAACCGGCACGGCGGCGACGTGTCGCGCCAAGGCGTACAGCGCGACCTTTTGCCGTTGGTGGAAGGCACCACCGTGCAAACCAAATACGGCATGATTAAAACCGACCACATCCTCTTCATCGCTTCCGGCGCCTTTCATCTAAGCAAACCCAGCGACTTGATTCCCGAGCTGCAAGGCCGCTTCCCGATTCGCGTGGAATTGAGCAGCCTCACCGTGGAAGACTTCCAAGCCATCCTCACCAGCACCGACGCCAGCCTCACCAAGCAATACCAAGCCCTGCTGGCCACCGACGGCGTAGAGCTCGATTTCGCTCCCGACGGCATCACCCGCCTGGCCGAAATCGCCTTCCAAGTGAACGAGAAAACCGAAAACATCGGCGCCCGCCGCCTGCACACTGTGCTGGAAAAACTGCTGGAAGACGTATCTTTCCACGCCCCGCAAGGCATCACGCAAATTACCGCCGCCTATGTAGACGAGCGGCTGGCCGAAGTAGCCGAACAGGAAGATTTGGCGCGGTACGTGCTGTAAGCTGTTTGGATAAGAGCAGGCTACCTGAAAATTTAGCTTCGTAGAAACCTTGCTGCATTGCGTTTCAGGTAGCCTTTTTATGGGCGAGCTTGGTCAAGGTTGTGGTAAAAGCTCAGACAATCTGCCATTAGAATGTTTTAAAGATTGTTAATATCGCTGCAACACCATACAATCCGGCTGCCGGCAGCTTTCCTAAAAGTATGCCGGTTATTCAAATAATCTTTATTCCTATGAGGAAAACGCAACATGAAAAAAATTCTGGCTACATTGATTGCCCTTGCCGTTCCTGCCGCCGCTTTGGCTGACGACAACCAAGGTTTCTATGTTCAAGGCGACCTGGGCCATGCTTCGGTAAAAGGCAAGGTTTATGGCGAAAGCGCCACGGCCAAAGGCTTCAGCCCGCGCCTTTCTGCCGGTTATGATTTCGGCAACTTCCGCGTGGCTGCCGACTATACGCACTACAAATCCCGCAGCGAAAGCGGCCGAATCAGCAGCTCGACCACTTATGATGCCGAAGCCAAATTCCAAAGTTTCGGTGTTTCCGCCATTTATGATTTCGACCTGAATGCTCCGGTGAAACCTTATGTGGGCGGTCGCGTAGCGCTTAACCGCGTATCGTTCGACACCACTGAAAACGGCACTGGCTACACCGAGCACTATCACCACCGCGAAACTAAAACCGGCGTCGGCATCGTGGCCGGCGTGGGCTACGACATCACCCAGAATATCGCTCTGGATGCAGGCTACCGCTACAACTACTGGGGCAAATTCGACGGCGTGAAAGTGGACTCCCACGAAGTTTCCGCCGGTGTGCGCGTGAAATTCTAATTGCCCGAACCGGCAGCCCGGCTGTGTGCCGGGTTGAACAAAACAAAGGCTACCTGAAAGTTTAGCTTCGCAGAAACCTTGCTGCGTTGCGTTTCAGGTAGCCTTTTTTTGCCTGTGGTTTTATTGCGCTTGGCTGGCGCCGGCGGCTTTGGCTTCCCAGTAGGCGGCCAGGCGTTGGTCTTCGGGGGTGAATCCGGAGGCCATGCGGTAGTATTGGGAGAGTCGGATGGCGGCGGCGGTGTCGCCGTTTTCGGCTTTGGGTTGCAGGCGGGCGATTTGCTGCGGGCTGAGGGCGAAGATGCTGCCGGTGGAGAGCGGGGCTTCGGGGTCGTAGTGCATTTCGTCCAGCACGGCCTGCAGGTGCGGCGGCAGGGGCACGCCGCGCTGTTGGAGTTCGTATGCCCAGGAGGCGGCATCGAGATAGCGGTATTGGGCGAGGAATTTTTCGGCGGTGGCGCGGATTTCTTCGTTGGTTCGCGGCTCGGTAATTTGCGGCTCGCTGGTTTGTGGTTCGCTGGTTTGCAGAGGCTGCGGGCTGGAGGCGGCGGTGGGCATGGCGGGGTCTTTCTGGCAGGCGGTAAGGAGGAAAAGGCAGGAGAGGAGAGCGGGCAGGCGTTTCATGGCTTTCCTTTTGGGATGTGTTTTCGTTTGGCTGAAGGCTACCTGAAAAACGGCAGCAGAGAGGTTTCAGGTAGCCTTTAGCTTTTGCTGCCAGCCAGGCCGAAGTGCCAGGCGCCGACATCGAGGCGCACGCAGAGGTAGCGCCAGAGCAGGGGGCGGCGAACGGGGAGGGTAGCGGCAAGGGGGCGCAGCAGGGCGATTTTGGCGGGCTCGGTGAGCAGCAGCGCGCCTTTCACGGCGGTTTGCAGTTGTTTGGGCGAGAGCTCGGCAGCGCGGGTTAGGGCTTCGGCAGCTGGGTGTTGTGTGAGGCGGCCGGGCGGCGGGGTAGGGGCGAGATAGGCTTTGAGCAGCAGCCAGAGGTAGGTTTGCTCGAGGTTGGTGCCGTGTTGGCGGAAGCGGTTGCGGATTTGGTCGAGCAGGGCTTGCAGGACATGGTCTTCTTGCATCACGAGGGCGGGCAGGAGGTGTTCGAGCAGCTCGGTGCTGGGCAGCAGGGGATGCTGCTGTAAGCGGGCAAGCTGCTGCCAAACGAAGGGGCTGATGCCGCCGTTGTGTTCGGCCTGGTGCCAGCAGCTGGCGGGCAGGGCGGGCACTTGAAACAGGCAGAGCAGGGCGGCAGAGGCATATTCGCCATCGTAGGCGGCGGCCTGCCAGTCGGCTTGCAGGGGCAGATACGGGGCGGACGGGCGGTGGCGGTGGATGCGCGCCTGCATCAGGGCCTGCCGATGGCGGTAGAGGTGTTCGGCTTCTTCTGCTTCGGCGCTCATCGGTTGCGGGGCGGCGAAGCTGAGATGAACGGGGGAAGGCAGGGCGAAGCTGTCGTCGTCGGCCAGTTCTCCGGCCAGTCGGCGTGCGGCGGCGGCATCGAGCCTGCGGATGCGTTCGATGAGCGGCGGGTGGGTGGCGGCGAGGCCGCCGGGGCGGATGCGGCCGAACATCAGGTGGGCGTATTCGTGGGCTTCGGGGGAGGCGAGGCGGCAGGAGGCGGTGCGGGCGCTTTTGCGCAGGGCTTCGATCAGCGGGGCAGTTTGGCGGGTAAGCTGCACGGCAGAAGCGTCGGCCATAAATTCGCGCTCGCGGCACACGGCGGCCTGCAGCCAGAGGGCAAACACGCTGCCTACCGAGCCAAGCGCAATCAGGAGGACGCCAAGGGCTTGCAGCGGCAGGGACTGCATCACGATTTCCACGCCGTTGTCGAAAGGATGGTTGTCTACATTTTTGCGGCGGCGGTATTCCAGATAATGTTCATTGTCACGGCCGTAGAGGAAATAGCGCCCGCTGCTGGCGATGCCCTGCAGGCCGTGCAGCCAGGCGGCCAGGTAGCAGTTTAGGCGCATGTCGCCGTTGCGGATGTGGCTGAATTCGTGGGCGACGATGGCTTGCAGTTCGTCGCGCGTGAGCAGGTTGATGGCGCCTTGGGTAACGCCGATTACGGCGCTGCGCGGGCTCATGCCGGCGGCAAAGGCGTTGATGCTGCCGTCGCGGCGCAGCAGGTACACCGGCGGGGTGGGTAGGCCGGCGGAAAGCGCAGTTTCCGCTACCACGTTGAGCAGCCGCCGTTCGGCAAAGGTGGCATCGGTCAGTTGCAAGGCCTCGCCGCCCAGCCGCTTGGCTATCGCTTCGCCGCCACGCCGCAGCTCGCGCAGGCGGTGCAGGCTCAGACCGATGGTGAGCGCACACACAAACAGGGCGGGCGGCAGGTAGTACCACCACAGGCTGTGCTGTACTTTGGCGCCGAACAAAAACGGCAGGCTGCCGAGCCCGGCGGAAGTGATGGCGACTGTGCCGATCAGTGCCAGCACATAGAACACCACCAGCCGCACGGTGCGGTGGCGCGATTGCTGCTGGCGGTAGAAGAAGCGCATGGGGAAATCCTTGGGAGGGGGAATATGGCTAAAATCATGATTTCTTCCCACAAGGCGAGCCAACGCAGTAGGAAGGAATCTATAGCTTGAATATAGCCAATCCGGCGGGCGAGGTAAAGGCTACCTGAAAGAGGATTGGCATTGGTTTTAACTTCGTTGAAGCGGCGCTTTAGCTTCGCAGAAACTTAGCCTTGGCTTCGCCAAGATTTCGTTTTAACTTCGTTGAAGCTGCGCTTTCAGGTAGCCTTTCTGTCGCTCCACTTGGCAAACCCGCCGCCGTGCTATACCCTTGTCCCGATTCGTTAAACCACCTTGAAGGAACCGAAATGCCCGCCTCCTGCCCGCTGTGCCGTGCCGAAAATGAAACCGTGCTGTGGCAAAACAGCCGCCTGCGTGTGATTGCCGTAAACGACACGCCCGCCGCACCCGCGTTTTGCCGCGTGATTTGGCGCGACCATGTGGCCGAGATGACGGATTTGCCTGCAGCAGAGCGGCAGGAAATGATGGCGGCGGTGTGGCGCACCGAAGCGGCGATGCGTCGGGTATTGCACCCGGTTAAAATCAATCTGGCCAGCTTCGGCAACCAAGTGCCGCACCTGCATTGGCATGTGATTGCCCGCTTTGAAAACGATGCGTTTTTCCCCGATTCGATTTGGGCTGCGCCACGCCGCGAAGCCGTGCCCGAGCTGCCGGAAGGCTGGCAGCGGCAGGTGGCCGAGCTGTTGGCTAAGGAGGAAGAAACAGACGGGCTGGTATAATGCCTGCCTGCCCAATGTAAAGGCTACCTGAAACCGCTATCGCAGGTTTGCTTTAACGGCAGTATCTGTTGTGAATGATGGAATGGAAAAGTTATGCTGAAACAGCCGTATTTATTGACGATTTCGCCCGGCTCGCTCATTTTGTTTGATAACGGCCAAGACAATTTCCTCAACGAATTCCATCAAGAATTTGCAGATTATGCGATTGAGGGCGAATATGAAAACTTGTGGTATCTGCTCGGCACGGACGCATTCTTTGCCGTGCGCGAGAACCAACTTGTTTTGCAGGATTGGAACGGCAAAACCTACTTCACCTTGCCGTTATCCGAGCCTTTAAAATTGGCCGATCATTGTGGCATTATGCTGATCGACACGCCCGAGCCGGTGGCTGCGGCAACGCTCCAAGCCGCATTCGGCAATGTGGCAGACAATAATGAAGCCCTGTCGCAAGCCCTGTTTGACTTTGAAGCACAAAACGGCTGGAGCAGATACGACTGCCAGGCTTTGTGCATCTGCCTGTTCAGCGAAAAAGAACAAGAGCGGATGAAACAAGAATTTGATTTGGCATAAACGCTTTCAGGTAGCCCCAAGGTTGCCTGCTCCCAACACCACCTCAACCGAATTAAGGAAACCCGTCATGCTGTTCCCCCATCTTTCCCGCCGCCGTTTTCTCAGCGCCTCCGCCACTCTGGCCGGGGCAGGCGTGTTGCAGGCGTGCAGTACGCCGGCGATGCCCGTATCGCCGTCCAACCAAAACAGAACCGGCAGCGGCAATACACCGGCACGCCCCGCCCGCAGCGGTAGCGGCACCACCTTGCGCGTGGTAGCTCCTTCCGGCTTCGCGCCCCGAGCCGAACAGGCGCAGGCCGGGCTGTTGCGCCTGTATAACGCCGGCTTCACCATCACCAACCAGCAGGCCGTGGAGCGCCGCAGCCAGCGGTTTGCCGGCACAGATGCCGAACGCATCGCCGATTTCCAAGATGTGGCTTCCGGCAAAGTACCCACCCCGCAAGTGCTGATGGGCATGCGCGGCGGCTACGGCGCAGTACGCCTGCTGCCCCATATCGACTGGCCATCGCTTGGCGCACGTATGCGCGAACACGGCACCCAGCTTTTCGGCTTCAGCGACGTGTGCGCCATCCAGCTCGCCCTGCTCGCCCAAGGCAATATGTGCAGCTTTGCCGGCCCCATGCTTTATAGCGGTTTCGGCAAAGCCCAGCCCTCGGTATACACCATGCAAGCCTTTATCGACGGCAGCACCCGCGCCGATTTGAGCATTCAAGTATCGGAAGTACAGGCCGCCAACGTGCCCACCCTGCACGGCACCATGTGGGGCGGCAACCTCAGCGTGATTGCCTCCCTGGCCGGCTCGGCCTACCTGCCGCAGCCCGAAGGCGGCATCCTCTTCCTCGAAGACGTGGGCGAACAGCCCTACCGCCTCGAACGTATGCTGCAAACCCTGCATCTGGCCGGCATCCTCAAACGGCAACAGGCCATCGTGCTCGGCAACTTCCGCATGGGCAGCGCGCGCGACGTGTACGACGGCGGCTACGACCTCTCCAGCGTGATCCGCACCCTGCGCCGCATCAGCGGCATCCCCGTGCTCACCGGCTTTCCCTTCGGCCACATCAGCGACCTCGCCACCTTCCCGTTGGGCGTGCAAACCACCATCCGCGGCAACAGCACCGGCGGCTACAGTGCCTCCTTCAGCGGACATCCCACGCTCAACCCCGCCGCCCTCACGCTCAACAACCTGCTGCCGCCCCCACCCTCGTCCGACAGCCCGGCCGCAGCGGAAGACAGCAGCGAAGCCAGCGAATAGCCGCAGGATTTCAGGTAGCCTGACCAAAGAAAGGCTACCTGAAAACATACCGATTGATTCAGGAGGCGGCACAAAAATGCTGGAATTTCACGATTGCGAAAAAAATATTTCCGAACAAGAAATTCGGGAAGTGGAAAACAAATTAGGGGTCTTCTTCCCCGCAGACTTTAAGGCGCACTATCTGAAGTGGAACGGCGGCACACCCAACAAACCTATATTTGAAAACCCAAACATCGATTACGACTATATCGAAATCAGAGATTTCATTGCCGTCAAATACGTCCGCGATTTTGGTGACGACCCCGACTTTACCTTGGAAGGCAGGGCGGTAAACGAATGGGGAAAAATGGAAGTGCCGCCCGACTTAATCCCCTACGCCTTTGATTGGGGTGGCAACTACATTTGCCTGCACAAAAACAGCGGCAGGATTTACTACTATGTGCGTGACGTGTGGAGCGACAACATCAGCACGGAAGCCAACTTCGTGAAAAACACCATCCTAATCGCCGATTCGTTCACAGAATTCCTGTCTTACCTGCATACCGACCCGGAAGAGTGAGCAGGCTACCTGAAACCCAAACTATGACCCGCAAAAAAACCGATGCCTTCACCCGCCTCACCCAAGCCCTCGAAGTTTTGCCCAACGTCGGCCCCAAATCCGCCCGCCGCATGGCCTACGAGCTGCTGCGCCACAAGCGCGAAGGCGCTGCCGAGCTGGCCGCCGCCCTGCAGCATGCCCTCACCGCCGTGCAGCATTGCCGCCTGTGCAACACCTTCTGCGAAGGCGAGCTTTGCGCCATCTGCGCCGACCCCGCGCGCGACGGCCGCCGCCTGATGATTGTGCACCTGCCCGCCGACGTGGCCGGCATGGAAGCCGCCCATTGCCACGACGGCCTCTATTTCGTGCTCATGGGGCAAATCAGCCCCGCGCAGGGCATGGATTTGCAGCATATCGCGCTCGACAAACTGGTTGCCCGCCTGCAAGAGAGCGAAGTGGAAGAAGTGATCATCGCCACCGCCTTCACTCCCGAAGGCAACGCCACCGCCTATGTGCTGGCCGAGCTGTTCAAAAACCTGCCCTACCGAGTGAGCCGCCTGGCTCAGGGCATGCCGCTGGGCAGCGAGCTGGAATACATCGACGCCGGCACGCTGGCGCAATCCGTGTATGAACGGCGGCTGGTGAAAGAGCTGGGCGGGGAGGAAGAATAGCCAGTGGGCAGGAAAGGAAAAGAGGCTACCTGAAATTTCAGGTAGCCTTTTGCCAACCGCCGAGCCGTATCTTAGCCTCCATCAAAACCGCCGCCGCACGAAGCTGTTAGAATCTCTCTGACCGCTGAATTTAGAGTGCGGCAACACAACGAAGGAGGCATCTCATGGATCTAACCCAATTAGCCGAACAAACCCGCGCCCTTGCGCTTGATATACTGCACCAATCCGCCATCGGCGAAGGGCAGATTTTCGTGCTCGGCCTTTCTACCAGCGAAGTGATCGGCGGCCGCATCGGCAAGAATTCCAATCAGGAAGTGGGCGAAGTGATCGTGAAAACCCTGCTCGACATCCTGAACGAACGCAAAATCTACCTCGCCGTGCAAGGCTGCGAGCACATCAACCGCGCCTTGGCCGTGGAGCGTGAGTTGGCCGAAAAATACGGGCTGGAAATCGTGAACGTATTGCCCGGCCTGCACGCAGGCGGCAGTGCGCAGCTGGCTGCCTTCAAATATATGCGCGACCCGGTGGAAGTGGAATTCATCACCGCCCACGCCGGGCTCGACATCGGCGACACCTCCATCGGTATGCACATCAAACACGTGCAAATCCCCCTGCGCCCGCAACAGCGCGAACTGGGCGCCGCCCACGTCTGCGCCCTGGCCAGCCGCCCGCGTCTGATCGGCGGCGAACGCGCCGGACACTACAAAGACAGCATCCGCCGCGTGTAACACCAAGCGGCAGGACAAAGGCTACCTGAAAGCGCGAACCGCTAATGTAGTTCAAATCACGGTACACTTTTCAGGTAGCCTTTCTCTTTCCTTCTCGCCAATACTGCTACAATGCCCGCCTTCCGAAACCACCCGCCAAAGGCTACCTGAAAATGTCTGCCGACCGTTATGCCGTGTTTGAAAATCTCAATGCTCCCGAAACCGCTGCTTTTGCCGCTGCCGAACATGCGCAAACGCAAGCCTGGCTGGAGAGCCGGCCGGATTACGAGCCGCTGCGCCGCGATATTTTGGAGGTGTTGCAAGACGAGCAGCAGATTCCGTTTTGCCAGGAGCACCGCGCGCGGATGTATCACTTTTATCAGAGCGAGGAGTTTTCAAAGGGCGTGTACCGCGTGTGCAGCGCGGCTTCGTACCGTGCCGGTCTGCCGGAATGGGAGGTGTTGTTTTCGGTGGCGGATTTCGATGAGGTGCTGGGCGAGGATGTGTATTTAGACGGCGTGTCGCACTATGTGGAGCAGCCGAATCGGGTGTTGCTCTCGCTCAGCCCGGGCGGCGGCGATGCGGCGTTTACGCTGGAATTCGATTTGGAAACGCGCCAAGTGGTGCCCAACGGGTTTCACTTTCCGGCGGGCAAAAACCATATTGCCTGGCGTGATGAAGACAGCGTGTGGGTGTGCCCGGCTTGGGACGAGCGCCAGCTCACGGCTTCGGGCTATCCGCGCGAGGCGTGGCTGTTGCGGCGCGGGCAGAGCTTCGAGGAGGCGCAGCCGCTGCTGCAAACGGCGGCGGAGTCGGTGTGGGTGCACGCTTGGCGTTATCTGGATGCGCAGGGTGCGCCGCTGGATTTGCTGGAAGAAAGCACGGGCTTTTTCAGCCGCCGATATTTTCAGGTAGCCTCCGACGGGGTGCTGCTGCCTTTGGGGCTGCCTGAAACTTGCGAAATTTGCGGTTATTTGGGCGGCTGGCTGCTGGTGTTGCTCAAGCACGACTGGCTGCGGGCCAATCAAAGCTATGCGGCGGGCAGCCTGGTGGCGGTGAAGCTGAACAAGGGCGTGCTGGGGCAGGCGCAATGCCTGTTTGCGCCGCAGGCGGGGCAGTCGGTGGAGGGCGTGGAAACCACGCGCCATTTTGTGGCGGCTACCTTGCTGGATAATGTTTCAGGTAGCCTCAAGGCTTGGCGTTTGCAGCAGGGGCAGTGGCAGCCGGCCGAAGTGCCCGAACTGCCGCTGGAGGGAGCGGGAGTGCTGGAGTTTGCCGACCAGCCTTGGGGCGGCGATGTGCTGTATATCGCGGCCAGCAGCTTCCTTTCGCCGCTCACGCTCTATACGCTGGATCTGCATCGGCAGGAGTGGTGTGTGATGCGTCGCCAGCCTGCGCAGTTTGATCCGGAGGGGTTGAGCGTGCGGCAGTTGCACGCGGTGTCGGCCGATGGCGAGCGCATTCCGTATTATCACGTGGGCGGTGGTGAGCCGGACGCGCCCGCGCTGGTGTATGCCTACGGCGGCTTCGGTGTGCCGGAACTGCCGCATTATTTGGGCATCATCGGCCGGCATTGGCTTGCGCAGGGTGGTGCGTTTGTGTTGGCCAATATACGGGGCGGCGGCGAATTCGGCCCGGCTTGGCACGCTGCCGCCCAAGGCGCGGCACGCAAACATAAGAGCGTGGAAGATTTGGTGGCCGTGGCGCAGGATTTGGCCGCGCGCGGTTTGTCTGCACCCGAACGCATCGTGTTGCAGGGCGGCAGCAACGGCGGATTAGTATGCGCCGCTGCTTATTGTGCCGCGCCGCAGAGTATTGGCGGCATGGTGTGCGAAGTGCCGCTCACCGATATGTTGCGCTATCCGCACCTCTTAGCCGGCGCTTCGTGGCAGGAAGAATACGGCAATCCCGATGCCGAGCCGGATAGAGGCTACCTGAAAAAACTTTCGCCCTACCATAATCTGTACGATGGCCAAACCTACCCGCCCGCCCTCATCACCACCAATCTGAGCGACGACCGTGTGCATCCCGCCCATGCGCTCAAATTCCACGCCCGCCTGCGTGAAATCGGCGTGAATAGCCGCCTCTACGCTCCCGAAGCCGGCGGGCATGCGGGCAATGCCTCGCAGGAAGAAGTGGCCGCCGAGCTGGCTGCTGTGTTGGTGTTTTTGCGGCAAACAGTATGCAAATAGCGGAATAGTGGCAGCGGATATCGGGCTGGCTAATGCTGCAGCAGTTGCTGAAATTTCACTATAAAGGCAGATGCCTGCTATTGCCTGTTTATATCGGCTTTTTGGCGTAGTTTGCAAAGGCCGTGCGCTATGCTAATATGCGTACCGTTATTTTCAGGTAGCCTCAAAATCTTTGCAGGGCATGGATAGCAAAACGCATATAAATCCGTTACAATGCCATTTTTAGAGAACTACCTTTAAAATTTTTCCCCGTTTATTTAAGGACAAGGACCCCGCAATGGAAAATATCGAACAACGTGTGAAGAAAATCGTTGCCGAACAATTGGGTAAGAGCGAAAGCGAAGTGAAAAACGAATCTTCTTTCAGCGAAGATTTGGGCGCTGACTCTCTGGACGTGGTTGAGCTGGTAATGGCTTTGGAAGAAGCTTTCGGCTGCGACATCCCCGATGAAGAAGCTGAAAAAATCACTACCGTTCAACAAGCCATTGACTTCGTTACTTCCCGCTCCAACTAATCGGCAGCAGGTTTAACAGCAGAATATCAGCCTCTGCCCCGGCGCATTTCCCGCCAAGGGCAGGGGTTTTTGTTATTGCGGCTGCTTTCGGGCAGGCCGAAGGATAGATAAACAATCATGAGTCAGAGAAGAGTGGTGGTAACCGGGCTGGGGCAGATTTCCCCGGTGGGCAACAACGTGGCCGATGCCTGGCAAAACCTGTTGGCCGGCGTGAGCGGCATTGGCCGGATTACCCGTTTTGACGCGGGCGAACTGAGCGCCCAAATTGCCGGCGAAGTGAAAGATTTTCAAATCGGCGATTACATCGGCGCCAAAGAAGCGCGCCGCATGGATGCCTTTATCCACTACGGCATCGCCGCTGCCTTGCAGGCGGTGGCCGACGCCGGGCTGGATGACTACGCCGCCTTGGATAAAACCCGCGTGGGCGTGAATATCGGTTCCGGCATCGGCGGCTTGCCTTCGATTGAGGAAACCGGCATCGTGGTGCACGAAAACGGCCCGCGCCGCATCAACCCCTTCTTTATTCCTGGCTCGTTGATCAATCTGATTGCCGGCCACGTTACCATCCTTAAAGGCTATCAAGGCCCCAGCTACGGCATAGTGTCTGCCTGTACCACTGGTGCGCACTGCATCGGCGATGCCGCCCGCATGATTCAATACGGCGATGCCGACGTGATGGTGGCCGGCGGTGCCGAAGGCGCGGTGTGTATGCTTGGTGTGGGCGGTTTTGCCGCCATGAAAGCGTTGTCTACCCGCAATGACGACCCCGCGACTGCTTCCCGCCCGTGGGATAAAGACCGCGATGGCTTCGTGATGGGCGAAGGTGCCGGCGTGCTGGTGCTGGAAGAATACGAACACGCCAAAAAACGCGGCGCGAAAATCTACGCCGAACTGGCCGGTTTCGGCATGAGCTCCGATGCGCACCACATTACCGCGCCGAATGCCGAAGGCCCAGCCTTGGCCGTGGCCCGCGCCCTGAAAGATGCCGGTCTCAATCCGAGCGACATTGATTATGTGAACGCGCACGGCACGTCTACCCCGCTGGGCGATGCCAACGAAACCACTGCGCTGAAACTTGCCTTCGGCGAGCACGCCAAAAAACTGGTGGTTAATTCCACCAAATCCATGACCGGCCACCTGCTCGGCGGTGCCGGCGGTGTGGAAGCCGTGTATTCCGTGTTGGCGCTGTACCATCAAAAATCACCGCCCACCATCAATATCTTCGAGCAAGACATTGAAGGCGGCTGTGATTTGGATTACTGCGCCAACGAAGCCCGCGACCTGCCCATCCGTGCAGCCATTTCCAACTCATTCGGTTTCGGCGGCACCAACGGCACGCTTGCGTTCAAACGCTTTAACGGCTGATTAAGCACCGGTATTTAGAGTATAAAAGGCTACCTGAAAACGCAACGAAGCGGAGTTTCTGCAAAGCTAAAACCCGTTTGCCGTTTTTCAGGTAGCCTTTATAGCAAATTAACATGCTGCCTATACCGGACAGCGAGCGATGGGCAGTGCAGATAGCACGGCAAGGTAAGGCCAACACAGTGGCGAAAGTTAAGTTAATTTGCTCTATCACCAGCAATCAACACAGGAGTACACCATGCAAATCTGCATCATCGGAGCCGGTGCTTGGGGCACGGCATTGGCCATCCACTTTGCCCAAAACGGCCAGCAAGTTTGCCTGTGGACACGCGAAACCGAACATGCTGCCGCCATGCGTGCCGAGCGCATCAACTCAGGCTACCTGAAAGATTTTCCCTTCCCTGAAACGCTCAGCATTGCCGACACACCGCCGCCCAAGCCCGAGCTCGTCATCATCGCCACTCCCACCGCCGGCTTGCGCGGCAGCCTGCAAACCATGCGGCAATGGGGCTGGGGCGATATTCCCGTGCTCACTGCCTGCAAAGGTTTCGAGCAAGGCAGCGGCCTGCTGCCGCACCAAGTGGTGCGTGAAGAGCTGCCGGACAACCCGCGCATCGGTATTTTGTCCGGGCCCAGTTTTGCCCAAGAATTGGCGCAACAGCTGCCCTGCGCCGTTACCCTCGCTTCCGACAACACTGCTTGGATTGAATCACTCGCCGCCGCGCTCAGCTCCGCCGTGCTGCGCCTGTATGCCAACGACGATATGGTGGGTGTGGGAGTGGGTGGTGCAGTGAAAAATGTGATGGCCATCGCGGTGGGCATCGCCGACGGCCTGCAATACGGCCTTAACGCCCGTGCTGCCCTGATGACGCGCGGCTTGGCCGAAATCAACCGCCTGGCGCTGGCTTTGGGTGCAAAGCAAACCACCCTGATGGGTTTGGCCGGCATGGGCGACCTGATCCTCACCTGCACCGGCTCGCTTTCGCGTAACCGACAAGTTGGCCTCAAACTGGCCGAGGGCAAACCACTGCCTGTGATTTTGTCCGAACTCGGCCATGTGGCCGAAGGCGTGTACACCATCCGAGAAGCTGGAGCGCAGGCAGCCAAACTCGGCATTGAAATGCCCATCACGCGCATCCTGAACGAGCTTTTAGACGGCAGTATTGATGTGAATGATGTGGCCGAGCGGCTGATGCTGCGCGAAATCCGCAGCGAATAATTACCACCGAACCTATCTTGCCATCGTAATGCGAGCGGATTTTACAGAAGGTATTTAATTATAAATTTTCCCAGTGCTTGTTCCGTATGGCGCAAGTTTCAGTATAATGCGGCCAGGTTGCTGCTTCTGGCAGCCAGAGATTTAGCAAGAGATAGATTCATGAATAATCAACTTGAACATTTGCAAAACTCCATCGAAACACTGGGGAGCCGTTATCAGGCTGCTGTGCGTGAAAAGCAGGCGCTGAGCAAAAAAATTAGCGAGATGGATGCGGCCTGGCAGAAACAGCGCCATGATCATCGTGCTACTATGGATGGATTGCAACTGGCCTATAGTGAAAGAATGTCACGCATGGAGCGCGAGCTCACCAGCCAGATTGAGGCCCTACAGCAAGAAAACGCCGCTTACCGCAAGCTATTGGAGCAAAGTGCCGCGGATATCCGCGCCTTGCTACAACGCTTGCCGGTGCCCGCCGCTAAGGAGCAGGTTGTATGAGTATCGAACAAGTCAATGTGGATATCCTGGGGCGCCAGTTCAACATCGGTACGCCCAACAGCGAGAAAGAAACCTTGCTGCAGGCGGTGCATATGCTGAACCAGAAAATCGGCGTGATCCAATCTTCCGGCCGGATTGTGGAAACCGATAAAATCGTGATTATGGCCGCACTGAACCTCACTCACGACCTGCTTAAAATGAGCGCGAAAGATGGTTTGGCAATTGGCGAAATTGAGCGTAGAATAAGCGCCATGATCGAAAGTTGCGATAAAGCACTTGATTTGGAAAAGTAAACCGATTATTCTTCTTTATAACCCTGCGGTGTTTGTGAAGGCACACTATTCCTTTGAACCAATAATTTCGCTTCAGGCTGCAGATTGAGTGGTGGGCGTGCGCGTTCCTCGTGGACGTACCCGAAACTGCCGGAAGTGGCCAACCTTGATTCAAGGTTCAAGCGAATCGAGCCAAAGCGGCATTCGCGGGGTTACCCATACTAAAAGCCGGTATCGTGGATGCCGGCTTTTGCGTCGGCTGCAAGATTTTCAGGTAGCCTCCATTCCGGTTGAGGCTACCTGAAAAGTTTAATTCCGACCGAAGCACTCAGCCAATATGTTAAAATAACCGCTTATTCCCATACTTAAACACACACCAACCACCATGGCACTCCTACAAATCGCCGAGCCCGGCCTCTCTGCCGCCCCGCACAAACACCGCCTAGCTGTCGGTATCGACTTGGGCACTACCAACAGCTTGGTAGCCACCGTGAAAAGCGGCCATGCTGCCTGCTTGCCCGATGAAGAAGGCCGTTTCCTACTGCCTTCGGTGGTGCGCTATGGTGCTGATGGGCAAATCATCACCGGCCGGGCTGCCCTGCAAAGCCAAACTGCCGACCCGGCCAACACCGTCAGCTCCGCCAAACGCCTGATCGGCCGCAAATTGGAAGACATCGATACCAGCCATCTGCCTTACCGTTTCGGCCAATCCGACCAACTAATCGACCTGCAGACCCGCCAAGGTGCGAAAACGCCGATCGACGTATCTGCCGACATCCTGCGCTCGCTCAAAGCCCGCGCCGAACAGAGTCTTGGGGGCGAATTAGTGGGTGCGGTTATCACCGTGCCGGCCTATTTTGATGATGCCCAACGCCAAGCCACCAAAGATGCCGCCCGCCTGGCCGGGCTGAACGTGCTGCGCCTGCTCAACGAGCCCACCGCCGCCGCCATCGCCTACGGGCTGGATAATGCTGCCGAAGGCACCTTTGTGGTGTACGACCTCGGTGGTGGCACCTTCGACGTATCCATTTTGCAGCTTTCCAAAGGACTGTTCGAAGTGAAGGCCACCGGCGGCAATTCTGCGCTTGGCGGCGACGATTTCGACCACCGCATGCTGTGTCATCTGATTGAAGTGAATCGTCTTTCTATCACCAACGCCCAAGACAGCCGCCTGCTGCTCAGCCTGGTGCGTCGTGCCAAAGAAGAGCTCAGCAGGCTACCTGAAAGCCGTATCCAAGCCGTGCTAAGCGATGGTACATCGATCGATACCATCTTCACCCGTACCCAATTCCATGCTCTCACCCAGCACCTCGTGGCACAAACCCTTGTGCCAGTGAAGCAGGCGTTGAAAGACGCCGGCATCAGCAAAGGCGATATCGGCGGCGTGATTATGGTGGGCGGTGCCACCCGCATGCTGCATGTGCAACAGGCTGTGGCCAACTTCTTCGGCCAAACCCCGCTCACCAATCTAGATCCCGACCAAGTGGTTGCACTCGGCGCCGCCATGCAGGCCGACGTGCTGGCCGGCAACAAGCGCGACAACGACTGGCTGTTGCTCGATGTTACCCCCCTCTCACTCGGCCTCGAAACCTACGGCGGGCTGGCTGAGAAAATCATTCCGCGCAACAGCACCCTGCCTACTGCCCGCGCCCAAGAGTTCACCACCTTCAAAGACGGCCAGACCGCCATGACCATCCACGTGGTGCAAGGCGAACGCGAGTTGGTGGCCGACTGCCGCAGCCTAGCCAAATTCACCCTGCGCGGCATTCCGCCGATGGTGGCCGGTGCCGCCCGTATCCGCGTTACCTTCCAAATCGATGCCGACGGCCTGCTTTCCGTGTCTGCCCGCGAGCAAACCACCGGCGTGCAGGCGCAAATTGAAGTGAAACCCTCCTACGGCCTCGACGACGAAACCATCACCCGTATGTTGTCCGACAGCATCAGCCACGCCGGAGGCGATGCTGCCGCCCGTGCCCGTGCCGAAGCCGTGGTGGAAGCCGAAAGCCTGATTGATGCAGTGGAGGCCGCGTTGGAGCTGGATAGTGACCTGCTCGATGAGAGCAGCCTTGCCGCTATTCGCGCCCAAATCTCCACCCTGCAAAGCCTACTGCCCGAAGCCGAAGCCAACCCCATCCGCAACGCCACCGCCGCCCTTGCCGCCGGCACCGACGATTTTGCCGCCAAACGCATGGACCGCAACATCCAGCGCGCTCTCACTGGCCAGCGGGTGGAAGATATGGCGTGAATAGGGCAGAGTTTGATAAAGGCTACCTGAAAGCGCAGCTTCAACGAAGTTAAAACGAGGTTTCCGAAGGAAGGCCGAGTTTCTGCAAAGCTAAAAATTTCAGGTAGCCTTTTGTGTGTGGAGCTGGCGGGATAGAGCAGTGTGGTCATGCCGCTGTTTGGTTTTATCCGCCCCTGCAAATTTTCAGGTAGCCTGCTTCCTGTCGAGGCTACCTAAAACCCATCCCGCCGCTTGCCGCTGCAGACGGGATTTGTTATCATCTGTGGCGCATTAAGAGTTGGGAATCCATGCCAACCTGCCCGCCGCAAACGGCGCGTAAGGTGGACGGCCGAGAGGCCGATGTGGCTCGTCTGAATCAGGCCGGGCAATATCTCTTCCCGCCTGGTGCGGGATTTTTTATTGCCCGTTGAGCCCTCCTTGCTAGGCTGCAAGGTTTATCTATTATCTGAAAGACATATCATGAGCGAATACCTCTTCACCTCCGAATCTGTTTCCGAAGGCCATCCCGACAAAGTGGCCGATCAAGTATCCGATGCCATTCTCGATGCCGTCCTCGCCCAAGACCCCAAAGCCCGAGTGGCTGCCGAAACGCTGGTGAACACCGGCCTGTGCGTGCTGGCCGGGGAAATCACCACTACCGCACACGTGGACTACATCAAAGTGGCGCGTGAAACCATTGCTAAAATCGGCTACAACTCTTCCGAGCTCGGCTTTGATGCCAACGGCTGCGCGGTGGGCGTGTATTACGACCAGCAATCACCCGACATCGCCCAAGGCGTGAACGAAGGCGAAGGTATCGACCTGAACCAAGGCGCGGGCGACCAAGGCCTGATGTTCGGCTATGCCTGCGACGAAACCCCCACCCTGATGCCCTTTGCCATCTATTACAGCCACCGCCTGATGCAGCGCCAGAGCGAACTGCGCAAAAGCGGCCAGCTGCCTTGGCTGCGCCCCGATGCCAAAGCGCAAATTACCGCCGTGTACGACAGCGAAACCGGCAAGGTAAAACGCATCGATACCGTGGTGCTTTCCACCCAGCACGATCCGTCTATCGGCCATGAAGAACTGAGCAAAGCCGTGATTGAGCACATCATCAAACCCGTGCTGCCGCCCGAAATGCTCACCACCGACACCAAATACCTCATCAACCCCACCGGCCGCTTCGTGATCGGCGGGCCGCAGGGCGACTGCGGGCTCACCGGCCGCAAAATCATTGTCGATACCTACGGCGGCGCAGCCCCGCATGGCGGCGGCGCGTTCTCCGGCAAAGACCCGAGCAAAGTAGACCGTTCCGCTGCCTATGCTTGCCGTTATGTGGCGAAAAACATCGTGGCCGCCGGTTTGGCGACCCAATGCCAGATTCAGGTTTCCTACGCCATCGGCATCGCCGAGCCCACTTCCATCGCCATCGACACCTTCGGCACGGGCAAAATCAGCGAAGACAAACTCATCGCCATCGTGCGCGAACATTTCGATCTGCGTCCGAAAGGCATTGTGCAGATGCTCGACCTACTGCGCCCGATTTACAGCAAATCCGCCGCCTACGGCCACTTCGGTCGCGAAGAGCCCGAGTTTACTTGGGAGCGCACCGATAAGGCCGCGGCTTTAAAGGCGGCAGCAGGTTTGTAATCCCGTTTGCCAAACAGATTAGAGGCTACCTGAAATTTCAGGTAGCCTCTTTATTATGCAATTAAGCAGTTCTAAGGTAGCCTCAAATTGCGTGCGCAACAGGTGCTCCTTGCGGCTGTTATTCCAGCTTCACTCCTTCGCTTTCCATTTTGGCCTGCAAAGCTGCCAGCTTTTTCTGCGGGTCGAGCAGCGGATTGCGGATATAGTCCAGCAGTGCATCGGCAGAAGCACGTATGGCTTCGCTATCGGCCACCACTGCGCCGTGGAAAATAAACGGCGGCAGGAAGACGGTTTGCAGCAAGGAGGCAGTCTGTACCAAGGGCTTCAAAAACTCGCTCATGGAAAAGCGGTTGTAGCCGCCTGCTTGGTAGGAATCTGCCGGGCCACCGGTGGAAATGGCCGACAACCACTCTTTGCCTGCCAGCGCGTTGCCGCCCGGGCCGTATGCCCAGCCGTAGGTTAGCACGTCGTCGAGCCATTGCTTCATCAGCGGTGGGGTGGAGTACCAATAGAACGGGTGTTGGAACACCAAGCGGTCGTGTTCGGCCAAAGCCTGTTGTTCGGCGGCTACGTCGATTTTGCCGTCGGGATAAAGATCGTACAGGTTGCGCAGGGTAATGCCGGGCTGGTTGGCGAGGCGCTCCGCCCAAGTGTGGTTTACGACAGAACGTTCAAGGTGCGGATGGAACAGATTAACCAAAACTTTCATGATAAGACTCCTTGGTAAGAACACGGTTTATCAAATTTTCGGTATTTCAGGTAGCCTCTTTAATGTGCGGGCAGAATGACTGAAGAACCCTCCAAGCCTACTTATTTATCAGGTCTCTTTTCTCTAAACTCTAAAAATGCATCAAATTTCGCAAACTCTGGCACTTGGATAAGATTCTCCGCCCGTATCATCAATCTATCCCCTTTGCGGACAAATCCGGAGTGAACGGAGAAAATGAAATCGCCGTTTTCCTCTTTGGAGAAATCAGCCACAACCGTGTCTTTCCCATAAAGCAAGCTGGGATTACCCGCCGTTTGCACCTCATACTTCACCACAAAAGGCACATGCCTGGCCTGATAAAACAAGTTGTCTATCTCTTCTTTTGAAAGATGTATTCCGGTTTTCGGCTTCAATCTCACCATGAGTGCAAACAACCCTCGATGCGGAATCGGTACATCGTTCATCGTCTGTTGATAGCCTTCTTGCTGCGTACTGAACGGCACAGAAACCAGCGGCGTGGTATCCACTTCTCTATTCATATCGCTGATATAGTTGCCAACAAACGGGAGGACTGCCACAGTGGCAGCCATACCGATTAGTGCAAACACTATCAACACCGCCAGCGCTATCTTCTTCCAGCGTTTCTGCCCCATCTTCATTCCTCTAAAATACTGCCCAAAAGAATTTTCAGGTAGCCTCATGCAGCCCAGGGCTACCTGAAAAATTGTCCGCCTTCCGTTTGTGGGTTGTCAACGGAAGCCACAGTCAGGGCGTGGATGTTTGGCACAATGTTCCAGAAGAAGTCGGGCATTAATGCCAGGCCTATGTGCCCAAAGATTTTCAGGTAGCCATATAAAAGGCTACCTGAAAATCTTTAAACCACTGCCAGCTCTTGCTGCAAGCGGGCAATAAACTCTTCTATCTGCATGCTGCCCAAATCCTCGCCTTTGCGGCGTACGGCCACTTGGCCGTTTTCCATTTCCTTATCGCCCACCACCACTTGGTAGGGGTAGCGCATTTGGCTGTTGTCGCGGATTTTGTAGCCGATTTTTTCGTTGCGAAGGTCGGCTTCGGCGCGCAGGCCGGCGGCTTTGAGTTTGTTGACCACTTCCAGGCAGTAATCGGCCTGTTTTTCGGTGATGTTCATCACCACCATCTGTACGGGCGCGAGCCAGAGCGGGAAGGAGCCGGCGTGCTCTTCAATCAGGATGCCGATGAAGCGCTCCAGCGAGCCCAAAATGGCGCGGTGCAGCATCACGGGACGGGCGCGGCCGTTGTCTTCGGTAACGTATTCGGCACCCAGGCGTTCGGGCAGCACGAAGTCGAGCTGGATGGTGCCGCACTGCCAGGAGCGGCCGAGCGCGTCTTTGATATGGTATTCCACTTTCGGGCCGTAGAAGGCGCCTTCACCGGGCAGTTCTTCCCATTGCACGCCGCAGGCGGTGAGCGCATCGCGCAGGCCTTGTTCGGCTTTATCCCAAGTTTCGTCGGTGCCGGCACGCTGTTCGGGGCGCAGCGAGAGTTTGATGCTGACGTGCTCGAAGCCGAATTGTTTGTAAATTTTCATCACCAGTTGGTTGAAGGCGCGGGTTTCTTCGGCGATTTGGTCTTCAGTACAGAAGATGTGGGCATCATCTTGCACGAAGCCGCGCACGCGCATCAGGCCGTGTAGTGCGCCGGAAGGCTCGTTGCGGTGGCAGGAGCCGAATTCGGCTAGGCGCATGGGCAGATCGCGGTAGGAACGCAGGCCGTGGTTGAAGATTTGAACGTGGCCAGGGCAGTTCATCGGTTTCACGGCGTAGTCGCGCTTCTCGGAGGAGGTGGTGAACATATTGTCTTTGTAGTTCGCCCAGTGGCCGGATTTTTCCCAGAAGGTTTTGTCGAGAATCTGCGGGGTTTTAACTTCGCGGTAGCCGGCGGCATCGAGCTCGCGGCGCATGTGCTGCTCGATGGTTTGCCACAGCGTCCAGCCGCGCGGATGCCAGAACACCATGCCGGGGGCTTCGTCTTGCAGGTGGAATAGGTCGAGCTGTTTGCCGAGGCGGCGGTGGTCGCGTTTTTCGGCTTCTTCAATACGGGTGATGTAGGCTTTGAGTTCGTCTTTGCTAGCCCAGGCAGTGCCGTAGATGCGCTGCAGCATTTCGTTGTTGCTGTCGCCGCGCCAGTAGGCCCCGGCCAGCTTGGTGAGCTTGAAGTTCTTTAAAAACCGGGTGTTGGGCACGTGCGGGCCGCGGCACATATCCACGTATTCTTGGTGGTGGTACATGCCCATGGCTTCCACTTCGGGCATGTCTTCAATCAGGCGCAGTTTGTATTCTTCGCCGCGCTCTTGGAAGATTTTGATGGTTTCGGCGCGCGGGGTCATGATTTTGACCACATCGTAATCTTGATTGATCAGCTCTTTCATCCGCGCTTCGATGGCGGCTATGTCTTCGGGCGTGAAGGGTTTTTCCGTGGCGATGTCGTAGTAGAAGCCTTCTTCAATCACCGGGCCGATCACCATTTTGGCATTGGGATAGAGTTGTTTCACGGCATGGCCGACCAAGTGAGCGCAGGAATGGCGGATGATTTCCACGCCTTCCGGGTCTTTGGGCGTGATGATTTGCACGGCGGCATCTTCGCTAATCGGGTCGCACGCATCGCGCAACACGCCGTTCACTTTGCCGGCCACGGTGGCTTTGGCCAGTCCGGAGCCGATGGAGGCGGCGATTTGGGCAACGGTTACGGGGGCTTCGTATTGGCGCACGGAGCCGTCGGGCAGGGTGATGTTGATTTGGGACATGATGATTGGTCTTTCTTTGAAATGGATAAACGGATGAATGGTTTGGGTTTCAGGTAGCCTTTATCGTTGCATTAGGCGAAACCGAAAAAGTAAAACAGCAGGAACAGGCCGGCAAATGCTATGGCGGCTAATGCGGCCAATGTGAGCAATAGCGCAAGCGCGGGAGGTAAACGGCGCATATGGCGGGTTCCTTGCAGCGGTTTGGCCGGAGTTTCAGGTAGCCTTAACAGCAATCCAAGAGGCTACCTGAAACGATGTTTCTGAAGGAAGCGGAGTGGCTACAAAGTTAAAACTATAGCGGGCGGCCAAACAAAAAAGAACAACTGAAGTTCCCCAGAAACCCCTGCTGTTCCCACGAATTCTGGTAGGCACGATTGGATTCGAACCAACGACCCCCACCATGTCAAGGTGATGCTCTAACCAACTGAGCTACGTGCCTGTTTAAGGGGCAGCATTATACTGTTTTCCCACCCCTCGCGCAAAGAAAGCGCAGGGCTGGCAGCGGTTTGCTGTATCAGTTAAAGCAATCATTTTTTGCCGGGCAGCGAGCCACAGCAGTATGGGTAATATGGCAAGGCGGGCTAACACGGTAGGAAGAAATAAATGCTTTAGCTATAATCGCCGCATTATTGATAACGGGTTCTCCCCATGCTCAAATTTACCCTACACAAAAAAGACGGCCACGCCCGCCGCGCCACCATCGAACTCAACCACGGCAGCATCGAAACCCCCGTGTTTATGCCCGTCGGCACCTACGGCTCGGTCAAAGCCATGACCCCGCAAAATCTACACGACATCAAAGCCCAAATCATCCTTGGAAACACCTACCATTTATGGCTGCGCCCAGGCCTCGAAGTCATCGAACAGTTCGGCGGCTTACACCAATTTATCGGCTGGAACAAACCGATTTTGACCGACTCCGGCGGTTTCCAAGTGTTTTCGCTATCCGACATGCGCAAACTTACCGAAGAAGGCTGTACCTTCAAAAGCCCGATTAACGGCGACAAACTCTTCCTCTCGCCCGAAATCTCGATGAAAATCCAAACCGTGCTCAACTCCGACATCGCCATGCAGCTAGACGAATGCACCCCCGGCGAAGCCACGCGCGAACAGGCCAAAAAATCGCTGCAAATGAGCCTGCGCTGGGCGGAACGCAGCAAAAAAGCCTTTGAAGATTTGAACAACCCCAACGCCCTGTTCGGTATCGTGCAGGGCGCGATGTACGAAGACCTGCGCGAACAGTCCCTGCGCGGGCTGGAGCAGCTCGACTTCCCCGGCCTCGCCATCGGCGGCTTGTCCGTCGGCGAACCCAAGCCCGAAATGTACCGCATGCTGCGCGCCGTCGGCCCCATACTGCCCGAACACAAACCGCATTACCTGATGGGCGTCGGCACACCGGAAGACTTGGTGTACGGCGTGGCGCACGGCGTGGACATGTTCGACTGCGTCATGCCCACCCGCAACGCCCGCAACGGCTGGCTGTTCACCCGTTTCGGCGACATCAAAATCAAAAACGCCAAGCACAAACACGACACCCGCCCGCTCGATGAATCCTGCACCTGCTACGCCTGCCAAAACTTCAGCCGCGCCTACCTGCACCACCTGCACCGCGCCGGCGAAATTTTGGGCGCGCAGTTGAACACCATCCACAACCTGCATTTCTACCAAACCATCATGGCCGAAATGCGCGAAGCCATCGAGCAAGGGAAATTTGCCGATTGGCAGGCACAGTTCCATGAAAATCGGGCAAAAGGTACGGATTAAGCAGTAGGCTACCTGAAAACTGTTTGAGTTTATTTAGAAAGATGTGCCGAGCATTACAACGTTATCGGTTTTTAGTTTTAAAGAGCAAGTGATGGTTGGCACTCTTTCGACAGAACGGCTTGCTTACAGATGCATTCACATTCTTAAAGAGGGCGTACATCTTTTTGAATTTTTTGACAGTAAGTGTACAGCATTGTAGGATTACTATGTTTCACAGTATTAATATTATAAGTAGACCATTTAGCGAAAATATTTAGGAAAATCGTCATCATGAATAAAACGTTACTTTCAGTTCTGATTTGTACCGTGGCTTTGGCAGGCTGTAAAAAAGACGAATCAGATACGCCCAGTAATGCCGGCTCCAACCAGCAAGCAAATCAAACCGCAGCAAAGCAAAATGAGGGTACAGTCCAACTGGGAACATCAGGCAACGCTGACCGAACCCGGAATATTAGCGTAGGTACGGGAGGAGGCAGTGCAAATAACAATAATAATACTGGTGCTGCTAATGGCAGCAATTCTGGAAATAATGCTGCTAATAATACTAACAATAACAATGCCAGCAACAACAATAATGGCAACAATAATAATGGAAATAACAACGTTAAAACCGTCTCCCTGAAAGAAGCAGTGGGGGATGTTCCTGGTTATGGGCGCGGTTTCTATCGTTATGGTAAAGACCCTTCCCAAATTACTGATGCTGACTTGGAAAAAGCCTATCGTGATGGCTACCGCCTGATGTATATGCCGGCAGACTTATCTCAATGGCGGAATCAGGATTTGCCCCAGTCGTATCTCAATGCATTGGATCAGGGCTTATCTAAAATGAAAAACGTTAATGCCATTTTGCGTTTTTCATACGACTACACAGCAGCCGGCCAAGATACCAATCTGGCACAGGTTCGTCGCCATATCGAGCAACTGCGCCCGATTTTGGCTAAAAACCGTGACAACATTTTCGTATGGCAGGCAGGCTTTATTGGTGCATGGGGTGAATGGCATTCCTCTGCCAATAATTTGAATACAGACCAAAATAAAGCCGAGGTAATCAAGGCCTTGCTGAATGCCAACAATAACGGCATTTATGCCAAGCTTCAGCTGCGTTACCCAGGCGATTTGATGAATTTCCGCAATAACAGCAGTCTGCCTCGCGGTGCCGCTTCCCTAGGTATGCATAACGACTGTTTTATGGCCAGCAAAGACGATGTGGGCACCTATTACCCGCGCGGCAGCGGGCGCTCATCCGAAGAGCTACGTAGCTTTGCTCGCGAAAACAGCATACATCAGGTATTCGGCGGTGAAACCTGCAAACCGCTGGCAGGAGCACGTACGAGCTGTGCCGATATTTTGAGGGAAGGCGCCGAATACCATGTGTCGTATCTGAACTACGACTACCACAAAACCTTTATCGGTAATTGGGAATCCGGCTCCTGCATGACAGAAGTCCGTAAGAGAATGGGCTACCGTTATGTAGTGGAAGAACTCAGTGCCTATGTTGACCAGCAAAACAGTAATATCGTTCACTGGTCGGCAAAAATCGCCAACCGAGGCTGGGCTAATGCACCTGATTGGGGCTATAAACTCTATCTCGTAGTAAACGGCCAAAAAGTCTTGTTGAACAACAGATTCTCAGTGCAGCCCGGTACGGTACAAAGTTTCCGTGGCAGCTTCTTGAAGAGCCAGCTGAATGGGAAAGCCCCGATTCTGCTGATCGATACAGAAGATGCTAATTATTCCGGCCAGCATCCGCTGCAATTTGCCAATGCTGATGATGGCAATGCACAAAAAGCACCGGAAGGCCCATTCCGCACCGGCCTGGCACTGAAATGGCTGTTGTCAATCTAAGTTGGTTTAGCTAATACAGCGGGAAACCTTGGAAACAGGGTTTCCTGCTGTTTGTGTATATAGAGTAGTATTGCTTAGATTGATAGTATTGATTGTGCTATTACACAAAAATACCGTCCAAGTAATTTGAGTGTTATCCACATGATCGAACAAATCATACCAACCATAATTGATAAGCATTTAGACAAAATCGTTAGTCGGCAACTGAACGCATTGCCTAGAAACATCGCTTCCGAAATGCGATCGGATCAGGTGTGTGAAGATGAAGACTGGTTTTTTTGGCTGCCCATTGCCAGTAAAGTGAGTGATGAGGAAATTGCCCAATGGGAAGATAGGACTAAACACCCTCTTTCCCAAAGCTACCGTACATTTTTAAAACACAAACATTTTTATGAATTACCGATTTCGGAGGCATCGTTTTTCGAACACCCTATTCATACTTGGCAGGCAAGCCTTGCCGAAGTGGTTTTTTCTGAGTATGCACAACCATTTTTGCTAGGTAAGGGTTACCTTCCCTTTGCCCATTGGAGCGACTGGGGCTATCTCTGTTTCGATACAAATCGAAACATCGCTAACCACGACTACCCAGTTGTGCTTTGGGATCATGAAAATGTTGACGAAGTACAAGATTTTGCTGGAGACTTCACTAGCTTGCTGTACCAGTTAGACCAGCAAGAACAACAGAATCCGATTTTCAGGTAGCCTCAAGCATAGCCCAAACAAAGCCCTGCCATTATCTGGCAGGGCTTTCTGATGTTTGCAAACCAGGTTTATTCCCACTCAATCGTGGCCGGCGGTTTGCCGCTCACGTCGTACACCACGCGGTTGATGCCGCGCACTTCGTTGATGATGCGGTTGGACACTTTGCCCAAGAGCGAGTAGGGCAGTTCTGCCCAGTGTGCAGTCATGAAGTCGCTGGTGATGACGGCGCGCAGGGCGACCACGTAGTCGTAAGTGCGGCCGTCGCCCATCACGCCGACGGATTTTACGGGCAGGAACACGGCAAACGCTTGGCTGGTGAGGTCGTACCAAGAGGTGCCGTTTTCGTCTTTGTGGTTGCGCAGTTCCTGAATGAAAATGTCGTCCGCCTGGCGCAGTAGGTCGGCGTATTCGCGCTTCACTTCGCCCAGAATCCGCACGCCCAAGCCGGGGCCGGGGAAGGGGTGGCGGTACACCATTTCGCGCGGCAGGCCGAGTGCCACGCCCAGTTCGCGTACTTCGTCTTTGAACAAGTCGCGCAGCGGTTCGAGCAGCTTCAGCTTCATGTTTTCAGGTAGCCCGCCCACGTTGTGGTGCGATTTGATGGCGTGGGCTTTTTTGGTTTTCGCACCGGCGGATTCGATTACGTCGGGGTAAATCGTGCCTTGCGCCAGCCATTTGGCGTTGGCGAGTTTTTTCTCTTCGGCGTCAAATACTTCAATGAATTCTGCGCCGATGATTTTGCGTTTCTGCTCGGGGTCGGTCACGCCGGCGAGTTTCGCCATAAACTGCTCGCTGGCGTCCACATGAATCACGCGCACGCCTAAGTTGTCGGCAAACATTTTCATCACGTTTTCGGCTTCGTTCAGGCGCAGCAGGCCGTGGTCGACGAACACGCAGGTGAGCTGGTCGCCGATGGCGCGGTGGATCAGCGCGGCGGCCACGGAGGAATCCACGCCGCCGGACAAGCCCAGAATCACTTCGTCGCTGCCGACTTGTTCGCGGATTTTGGCCACGGCTTCGTCGATGTAGTTCGGCATGGTCCAGCTGGGCTGTGCGCCGCAGATGTCGAGCACGAAGCGGTTGATGAGGGCGCGGCCTTGTTTGGTGTGGGTGACTTCGGGGTGGAACTGGATGCCGTAGAAGTGTTTATCTGCGTTTTCCATCATGGCGATGGGGCAGGAAGGCGTGCTGCCGATGGTGCGGAAGTTTTCAGGCAGCCTGCACACTTTGTCGCCGTGGCTCATCCACACGTCCAAGGTGTTCGGTGCGCCGTCTTGAATACCGCTGGTGAGGGCGCTGTCTTGCGTTTGCACTTGCGCGTAACCGAATTCGCGCTGGTTGCCGGCCTGCACTTCGCCGCCTAAGTGGTGCGCCATAAACTGCATGCCGTAGCAGATGCCGAGCACGGGCACGCCCAAATCGAACAGCCCCGTGTCGGCCTGATATTCGCTGTCGTACACGGAATTGGGGCCGCCGGAAAGGATGATGCCTTTCGGGTTGAAGGCTTTGATGTCGGCCAGCGGCATGTCGTAGGGGTGCAGCTCGCAATACACATGGGCTTCGCGCACGCGGCGGGCGATGAGCTGGGTTACTTGCGAACCGAAGTCGAGGATGAGGATTTTGTCGGGGCTGGTCATATCGGTATCTCTGTGTGGATTTGGATAGGATTTCTTGTTTCAGGTAACCTCTGCCCGCTTTGGCAGTAAGTCAGGCTACCTGAAATATAGGGGTTAAACGCAGCAGGGTGGGGCGGCTTAGCGGTAGCGCCGTAGGAGACGCTGAATGTATACTCGGCGCTGCCGGCATACTGCTGTTGTGTCTGCATCGGCGCCGGTGTCGTAACGGTTGCGCTCGGCTTCCACCTGTGCGCCGTTTTGCCTCCACCATGCTTCTTGGTCGCGGTTGGAGCAGGGTTTGCTCAGCTGCATCAGTTTGTCGGCTTGCTGCTCGGCGGCTTGGGGGAGCGCGAAAGTGTCGTTGTCGGTACAGGCAAACAGATAAGTCATGACTTCGATGCTGTCGCGGTTAATCTGCCGGCATTGCCGGGCGGTGGGCTGGGCGGCCGCAGCCAGGGGCAGCAGGGCCAATATCATCACTAAACGTTTCATGCCTACTCCTTGCGTGAGAAAAATAGACAAACGAAATATTGGGATAGTGTTTTCAGGTAGCCGCACCATCATGGCAGGCTACCTGAAAAGTCAAGCAAACAGTTTTTGCACTTCCGCGCCCACATCGTAGGTACGCATGAAGGTTTCGCCGATTAGAAAGCTGTGCACGCCGTGGCTGCGCATGAATTGCACGTCTTCGCGGCTGCGGATGCCGCTTTCGGTAATCACGATGCGGCCTTCGCCGGCAATTTCTGGCAGTAAATCCAGGGTTTGCTGCAGGCTCACTTCAAAGGTGCGCAGGTTGCGGTTGTTCACGCCGCGCAGCGGGGTGGTGAGGCGGCGGCATTTTTCCAGCTCGTCGGCGTGGTGCAGCTCCAACAGCACGGCCATGCCCGATTCGTGGGCGATGCCTTCAAACTCTTCCAGTTGGGTTGGGGTGAGCGCGGCGGCAATCAGCAGCACGGCATCGGCGCCCATGGCGCGGGATTGGTAGATTTGATAGGCGCTCACCATAAAGTCTTTGCGCAACACGGGCAGCGCCACGGTGGCGCGGGCGGCTTTCAGGTAGCCTGCCGAGCCTTGGAAGTAGGGTTCGTCGGTGAGTACGGAAAGGCAGGCGGCGCCGGCAGCTTCGTAAGCGCGTGCCAGTTGCTCGGGGTGGAAGTCCGGCCGGATCAGCCCCTTGCTGGGGCTGGCTTTTTTGATTTCGGCAATCAGCGCGGCGCGGCCTTGGCTGTGCTGGGTGCGCATGGCCTGTACGAAGCCGCGCGGCGGCGGCATATCGGCGGCCCGGGCGCGGAGTTCGGCTAAGGGCAGGGCGGCTTGGGCGGCGGCCACTTCTTGCTGTTTGGTGGCGAGGATGCGGGTGAGGATGTCGCTCATCGGTGGGTGTGCTCTTCGGGCAGGGCGGCGTGTCGCCGGTTGAATTGCTCCAGGGTTTCCAGATTGTGCAGAAAGCGCGAAAGCTCCCGCAGGGCGTTGGTGTATACGTCTTTTTTGAATTCAATTACTTCGTCGATGGGTGCCCAATAGTCGTGCCAGCGCCAGGCATCGAATTCCGGCTGGCTGCTGGCGCGCAGGTGCACATCGCTTTCGCGGCCGGTGAGCCGCAGCAAATACCAAATCTGTTTCTGCCCGCGATACGCGCCGCGCCATTGGCGGCGCACCCAGTTGCCGGGCACGTCGTAGCGCAGCCAGTCGCGGGTGCGGCCGAGGATTTTCACGTGGTGCGGCAAAAGGCCGACTTCTTCGGCCAGCTCGCGATACATGGCGGCCTCGGGGCTTTCGCCGGGCTTGATGCCGCCCTGCGGAAACTGCCAGGAATGCTCCTGCACGCGTTTGCCCCAGAACACTTCGTTGCGCTGGTTGGTGATGATGATGCCGACATTGGGGCGATAACCTTCTCTGTCCAACATAATATTTTTCGCCCAATTTGAATAATTTTAAACGTACGGATTTTCCCACAAAACGGCACGGCAGGCTACCTGAAAGCTTTCAGGTAGCCTGCCGCCTTGCCCTATTTTCATTTGAATCCGCTATCTTGTTTACCCCCGCGGATGGTGTTGCGCCACCAGCTGTTTGAGCCGCTCGTTGGCCACGTGGGTGTAGATTTGCGTGGTGTTCAGGCTGGCGTGGCCGAGCATCATTTGCACGCTGCGCAGGTCGGCGCCGTGGTTCACCAGATGGGTGGCGAAGGCGTGGCGCAGGCCGTGCGGGCTGAGCTCGCTGATGCCGGCTTCCGCGGCGTAGCGTTTCACCATCTGCCACACCAGCTGGCGGCTGATGCCGCTGCGTTTTTGCCCCACGAATACGAAATCGCACGGGGTGTGTTTGAGCAATTCTCCGCGTGCGGTTTTCAGGTAGCGTTCCAGCCAATACACGGCTTCGGCACCCAGCGGCACGATGCGCTGCTTGTTGCCCTTGCCGATTACGGTCACCACGCCGCGCTGCAAGTCTAAATCCTGCAGCTGCATTTGGGCGGCTTCGGACACGCGCAGGCCGGTGGCATACAGGGTTTCCAACACGGCTTTGTCGCGCAGTCCGAAGATGGTTTCCGTGTCGGGCGCGGCCAGAAGCGCGTCGATTTGCGCTTCGCCGATCAGTGGCGGCAGGGCGCGGCCTTGGCGCGGCGGGCGCAGGTGTTGCGCGGGGTTGTCGCTGCGGCGGTTTTGCAGCTGCAAAAAGCCGTAGAGCTGTTTGACGGCGGAGAGGGCGCGCACTTGGGAAGCGGGTTTTTCATCCGGGGCATACACGGCATTGGCCAAGGCATCGGCATCGGCCTGCTGCCAATCCAAACCTTGCGCGTGCAGGCGGCGCGCGACTTTTTCCAGGTCGCGCCGGTAGCCCGCCAGGGTGTTGGCGGCGAGGCGGCGGGTGAGGAAGAGCTCGTCCAGCGTTTGCTCGATGGGCTCTTGCCAGGCGGCGGGCAGCGGTTCGGCCGGGTTCACCATGCCACTCCTTCGTGTGCGAGCAGCCAGCGTTTCACTACCAGGCTACGTTCGGCATCGCCGCCCATACTGAAGCCGCCCAGCCCGTTGGCCGAGAGCACGCGGTGGCAGGGAATCAGGAGCGGCAGCGGGTTTTTGCCGCAGGCGCCGCCCACGGGGCGCGGGTGGCTGCCGATACGCTGGGCAATCCATTGGTAGCTGCGGGTTTCGCCGAACGGAATCTGCGTAATCTGCGCCCACACGGCCTGCTGAAACGCCGTGCCTGCGGGCGGCACAAACGGCGGCAGCGGGGCGGGGCTACCTGAAAAGTAGCTGTCCAGCCATTGTGCCAGCGGGGTGTCGTTTGGCAGTGCGGGCAGGAAGGGCGCGGCGCTGTGCTGCAGCAGGATTTCGGCGGGCAGGCCGTCGTGCAGGCGGCACAGCAGCGTGCCGAAGGGGGCTTGATAGCAGTATTGCATGGCGGTGTTCCGCTAGGCCGTTTCGCGCAGCGCGTCGAGTACGGCTTGGGCGTGGCCGGCGGCTTTCACTTTGCGCCATTCGCGCGAGATGTTGCCTTGCGCATCCAAAACGAAGGTGCTGCGCTCGATGCCGAACACTTTTTTGCCATACATATTTTTCTCTTTGATGACATCAAACAGGCGGCACACGGTTTCATCTTTATCCGACAAGAGCGGCACTTCCAGCGCGTATTTGCACACGAATTTCTGGTGGCTGGCCACGCTGTCGCGCGATACGCCGGCTACCTGAAAACCGAGCGCCTGAAATTCGGGCAAAAGCGCGCTGAATTCCTGCGCTTCGGTGGTGCAGCCGGGCGTGCTGTCTTTGGGGTAGAAATACAGCACCAGCGGCAGGTGGTCGGCGGCGGCGAAATCGTTGCCGTTTTGGTCGGGCAGGGTGAAAAGGTAATTTGTGCTCATGTCGGCTCCTAAGGGGATGAAATCGGCTGGCATTATATAGTGGATTAAAATAAGAATGGGACAAGGCGGCGAGCCGCAGACAGTATGAGCAATACGGCAAGGCAAGCCAACGCGGTAGCATTCTTATTTTAATTCACTATAGCGTTAAACTGGGGCGGGCAACGGGGGGATGGTTGGGATTGGGTTGGAGCGGGTGTTTCAGGTAGCCTTAATGTGTGGTATAAGCACGGCGTTTTGTTTTCAACGCACACTTTAAGGATTAAACCCATGAACGCAATCGATTTGCTTACCACCCGCCGTTCGGTGCGCCACCTTGCCGAACCCGCGCCCAACGATGCCCAGCTGGAAATTATTTTGCAGGCCGCTACGCAAGTGCCTGACCACGGCAACCTCACGCCGTGGCATTTTGTGGTGGTGCAAAGCGAAGCCGGCCGGCAGGCATTCCGCCATATTTTGAAGCAGTGTGCCGAAGAAATCGGCGGCGAAGCGGCACGCAAGGCCGAAGTGGTGGGGCAGATGGCGCCGATGGTGATCGGCGTGGTGTCCAAGCCCAAGTTGGACTGCCCCAAGCCGAAGCCGGAGTGGGAGCAGCTGCTCAGCGCCGGCTGCGCCGCCTATGCCGCCCAACTGGCCGCTAAGGCGCAAGGCTTCGACAATGTGTGGATTACCGGCTTGTGGGTTAATACTGCCGCGCTGCGCGAAGCCTTCGGCTGCGGCGAACACGATAAAATCATCGGCCTGCTGATGATCGGCACGGCACAGAAAGAGGCCAGCGGCCCGAAAAATACGGATTTGAGCGAGTTGGTCAGCCGTTGGTAATGCGGTCGGTAAAAGGCTACCTGAAAGCATAAGCTTCAACACAGTTGAAACGGGCAATGCGAGTTGCTGCGAAGTTAAAAATTTCAGGTAGCCTTTTGCCAACTTGTTACTGGGAGTAGGTGGTTCCAACTTGTCGTTGAATTGCAGCTGAGGTGCGGGAAGCACAAGCTGCCTGTTATTTGGCTTGAATTTTGTTGCAGCTGAAATTTTCAGGTAGCCTTTATTGTGTAACGCTATCTGGATTGTCCCAACAACAAAAAGGCTACCTGAAAATTTCAGGTAGCCT
>NZ_KV795573.1:12525-24122 GCF_001809035.1 Eikenella sp. HMSC061C02 | reverse complement strand
GGCTACCTGAAAATTTCAGGTAGCCTTTTATTCAGCTGAATGCCAATCTTACTTGGCGGCTTGGTCTACGCGTTCGCGCAATTCCTTGCCGGCTTTGAAGTGCGGCACGTATTTTTCGGGCACGTTCACTTTTTCGCCGGTTTTCGGGTTGCGGCCGATGCGTGCCGGACGATGGTTCAGGTCGAAACTGCCGAACCCGCGAATCTCGATACGCTGACCACGAGCCAGCGCACGGGTCATGGCATCCACCAAAACCTTCACGCTTTGCTCCACATCCTTAACAGCCAGGCGGGAATGCCCTTGAGCCAGGTACTTCTCGGCCAGATGGGCCATCAACTCTGATTTGGTCATTTTGCGCTATCCTTATTCGTTTTCGCCGCCCAGCTTGGCCTTGAGCAAGTCGCCCAGGCTGGTGGTGCCGGCGTGGCTGGCCGCTGCGTTCACGGTGTTGAGCGCTTCGCGGTTTTCTTTGGCAGTGCGGGCTTTTACCGACAGCTTGATATTGCGGTTTTTGCGGTCTACGGTAACGATGACGGCTTCCACCTCGTCGCCTTCTTTGAGCTTGGTGGTCAGGTCTTCCACGCGCTCGCTGTCGAACTCGGAAGCAGGCAGGTAGGCCACTACTTCGTCGGCCAGCTGCACTTCGGCGCCTTTGGCTTCAACAGATTTCACGGTACCTTTCACCAAGGCGCCTTTGTCGTTGATGCTGATGTAGCTGCCGAAGGGGTCGCCTTCGAGCTGTTTGATGCCCAAGCTGATGCGTTCTTTCTCTACATCGATAGACAATACAACGGCTTCCACATCTTCGCCTTTTTTGTATTTGCGCACAGCTTCTTCGCCGCTTTCGCTCCAAGAGAGGTCGGAGAGGTGTACCAGGCCGTCGATGTTGCCGGGCAGGCCCACGAAAATACCGAAATCGGTGATGGATTTAACCGCGCCGGTGAGTTTGTCGCCTTTGTTGAAGTTGGCAGCAAATTCTTCCCACGGATTGGCCTGGCATTGTTTCATGCCCAAGCTGATGCGGCGGCGGTCTTCGTCGATGTCCAGAATCATCACTTCTACTTCGTCGCCCAGCTGAACCACTTTGCTTGGGTGAACGTTTTTGTTGGTCCAGTCCATTTCGGAAACGTGTACCAAGCCTTCGATGCCCTGTTCGATTTCAACGAATGCGCCGTAGTCGGTGAGGTTGGTTACCTTGCCGAACAGACGGGTGCGGGCGGGGTAACGGCGAGCGAGGCCGCTCCAGGGGTCTTCGCCCAGCTGTTTCATGCCCAAAGATACGCGGCTGCGGTCTTGGTCGAATTTCAATACTTTGGCTTCTACTTCCTGACCCACTTCCAGCACTTCGCTGGGGTGTTTCACGCGGCGCCATGCCAAATCGGTGATGTGCAACAGGCCGTCGATACCGCCCAAGTCTACGAATGCGCCGTAGTCGGTGATGTTCTTCACGATACCTTTCACCACGGTGCCTTCCTGCAGGGTTTCCAGCAGAGCCTGACGCTCTTCGCCCAGGGTTTCTTCCAGCACGGCGCGGCGGGATACCACTACGTTGTTGCGTTTGCGATCCAGTTTGATCACTTTGAATTCAACTTCTTTGCCTTCAAAGTGAGAAGTGTCTTTCACCGGGCGCACGTCTACCAGAGAGCCTGGCAGAAAAGCGCGGATGCTGTTGATCATCACGGTGAGGCCGCCTTTGACCTTGCCGTTGATCACGCCGGAGAGGATCTCGCCGCTTTCCATGGCTTCTTCCAAAGCCAGCCAATCGGCAGCGCGTTTGGCTTTTTCGCGGGAGAGTTTGGTTTCGCCGAAGCCGTTTTCTACGGATTCGATGGTTACGGTAACGAAATCGCCGACTTTAACTTCCAGTTCGCCTTGGGCGTTTTTGAATTCGTTTAAATCAATCAGGGATTCGGATTTCAGGCCGGCGTTCACGATAACGTGTTTGTCGGTAATCGCCACCACTTCGGCGGTAATCACCTCGCCCTGATTCATTTCTTGTACGGCTGAGTATTCTTCCAGTAACTGGGCAAAATTTTCCATAAGGTTTTGTCTTTTCCACGCACGGCCAAGGAGTGCGGAGGGTTGGAGTTGATAGAAGCCTGCCACCCTTGGCATGGCAGGCGTGAGTTAAATCAATTGTTTATGCAACACAGCCGCGCCCAAGCGGAACGGATGCGCCGAAAACGCGGCATTATACAGTAACTTTATTTTTCCCGATACCAATCAAGCATTTTTTTTACTGATTCTTCAATCGTCAGCGCCGAAGTGTCGAGCAGATGGGCTTCAGGCAGCTTTTGCAGCGGCGCAACGGTGCGGTTGCGGTCGGCTTCGTCGCGTGCTTCGATATCGGCCAAAATGCGCTCGAAACCCGCGCCCGCAAGCGGTACGCCGATTTGTTTGGCACGGCGTTCGGCACGCACCTGCGGCGAAGCGGTGAGGAAAACCTTGAGCACGGCATCGGGGAATACCACCGAGCCCATATCGCGCCCGTCGGCCACCAGCCCCTGTTCGGTTAGAAACGCACGCTGCCGCTGCAACAAAGCCGTGCGCACCGCCGGCAGCGCCGCCACCCGTGATGCCCCCATGCCGATTTCTTCGCTGCGGATGGCGGCGGAAACATCTTCCCCGTCCAACAGCACCGCGCCTTCAACAAACTCCACCGGCAAAGCCTGCGCCAGCGCGGCCACCGCAGCTTCGTTATCCCAAGCGATTTGGCGGTTGCGCGCATAGAGCGCGGTGATGCGGTAGAGCGCGCCCGAATCCAGATAACGCCAGCCCAAGGCATCCGCCACCCGCTGCGCCACCGTGCCTTTACCCGATGCGCTCGGCCCGTCGATTGCGATTACTTTTTGCGGCATAGCTGTCTCCGAAAAAAACGCCATCTTACCTGAGATTGCCGATGAACGGGGCGGGGATGGCGCAGATAGGGGAGGTGTGGGGAGAAAAGGCTACCTGAAAATGGGGCGGCTAAATGGCAGGGAACAGGTTTTCAGGTAGCCTTTAAGACAGTTTTAGCAGGGTGCGGAACTTGTGCACATGGGTAGTATTTCTAATTAAGTGCGCCTCTACAGCATGTGTCTAGTCATGCAGATTCTGCTTTTTCCATTTGCGGATATGCGCTCGGAAGTTGGTAAACGGCGCAACCGTATTGATGTGCACCCATTTCCAGACCGGCCATTTTGCCTGGTTGTTTGCCCATCTGCGCTGGTTCGGCTCAAATAACTCCTGTTCGGACAGCGTTTCCAGCCATGTGCAGATTTGGGCAGCCTGCTCACGCAATCGGGCTTGAGCCTCTTGCAGCGAGAGGCTGCCGTATTGCCGGTAAAACTGCTGATACAGCCCGCCCAAATCGTTCCATTTGTAGCCTTCGGCGGGCGTATGAACGGTTTGGCCTGCCTGCTCGTCTCGCTCCCATTGCAACAGCAGGCCGGTCCAACCGAGTTGGTAGGCCAGATGTTCGGCCGGAGTTTTGCCGTCGGGTACGGCACGGCGGTGTTTGTCGGCTTCGGCAATATCGGCAAATTCAGCGAGGTATTTGTCTAGCGCAGTGTGGATGGCTGTAATCAGTTCGGCGGCGTTGGCGTAGGTTTTCATGGAGCTGTCTTTGTATTGATTTGCGTGCATGCAATTTGGGTTATCACTTAGCCAAACCATTATGCGCCCAAGTGGGTTACAGATAAGGGAACAGGTTTTCAGGCAGCCTTTGAAGCTAGTTCCCCAGCATCCCCAGCAACTCTTCTTCGCTCAACACCGCCACGCCCAGTGCCTGCGCCTTTTCCAGTTTGCTGCCTGCGGCTTCGCCGGCCACCACGAAATCGGTTTTTTTGGACACGCTGCCGCTCACTTTGCCGCCGGCGGCTTCGATGAGGGCAGCGGCTTGGTCGCGTTTCAGGGTGGGCAGGGTGCCGGTTAGGACGAAGGTTTTGCCGGCGATTGGGTGGTTTTCGGGGTGCAGGCTGCCTGAAACGTTGTCTGTGCTGCTTTCAGGCAGCGCTTCGGTGAAGGCAGTGATTTCTTGCAGCAGGGCGGCGTGTGCAGGCTGCCTGCGCCAGTTTTGCCATTCTTGCGGCAGGGCTTGGTCGGTTTGCAGGGCGTGCAGGCTGCCTGCGAGTTGCCAGAGTTCGGCGGCGCGTTTTTCGCTGAGTTTGATGTTGGGCAGGCGTTGCAGCCATTGTTCGGGGGCGGCGTTGGCGCGGGTTTGCGGCGATGGAGCGGCGGCTTGCGGGGCGACGTGTTGCAATAGGTCGTCCAGCATTTTTTGCTGTGCAGGCTGCCTGAAATAGTGGGCGATGGCGTGGGCGACGACGCTGCCGATGTCGGGCAGGCAGGCGAGTATGGGTTCGGGGGCGCGGCGCACGGTGTCGAGGTTGCCGAACGCGGCGGCCAGCTGCTTGGCGGTGCTTTCGCCGACGTGGCGGATGCCGAGGGCGAACAGGAAGCGGGCGAGCGGCGGGGTGCGGCTTTGGGTGATGCTGTCCAAGATGTTTTGCGCCCATTTGGTGGCGGCGGATTTGCTGTCTTTGATGGTTTGCAGTTTGTCGATATCTAATTGATAAATATCGGCAAAGCTGTGCAATACGTCGGCGGCGACGAGGGCTTCGATTTGTTTGTCGCCCAGCCCGGCGATGTCCATGGCTTTGCGGCTGGCGAAGTGGATAAGGCCTTGTGCGCGCTGGGCTTGGCAGAGCATGCCACCGGTGCAGCGGGCAACGGCTTCGCCGGGTTCGCGTTCTACGGCGCTGCCGCACACGGGGCAGGTTTCTGGCAGCCTGAACGGTTCGTACTTCGCTGCTATTTGTTCGCCCAATAAATCAACGGGTTGCATTGGGCGGCGTTCCAACAGCACGCGCACCACTTCAGGAATCACGTCGCCTGCGCGGCGCACGACCACGGTGTCGCCCACGCGCACGTCTTTGCGCGCCACTTCGTCTTGGTTATGCAGCGTGGCATTGGTCACGGTAACGCCGCCCACGAACACGGGCGCAAGCCGCGCCACGGGGGTGATTGCGCCGGTGCGGCCGACTTGCACGTCAATCGCTTCCACGGTGGTGAGCGCTTCTTCGGCGGGGAATTTGTGGGCAATCGCCCAACGCGGCGCGCGCGACACGAAGCCGAGTTGCTGCTGTTCGGCCAACGAGTTCACTTTGACGACCATGCCGTCGATTTCATACGGCAGGCGAGGGCGGTGTTCGGCCAGCCGTTCGTATTCGCACAACACGGCCGCCGCGCCGGTGTACGCGCCGAAATAGCCTTCGGGCAGGGAAAAGCCGAGTTCGTGCAGCAGCGCGAGCTCTTCCATGTGGCTTTCAGGTAGCCTTTCCGCACCCGAAAGCTGGGCGATGCCGTAGGCGAAAAAATGCAGTTTGCGCTGCGCGGTGATTTTGGAATCGAGCTGGCGCAGGCTGCCTGCGGCGGCATTGCGCGGATTGGCGAAGGGCTTTTGGCCGGCTTCGAGCTGGCGTTGGTTCAGCGCGGCAAAATCGGCTTTGAGCATCAGCACTTCGCCGCGCACTTCCAACAGTGCAGGCTGCTTTTCGCCGTGCAGTTTCAGCGGGATGTTGCGCACGGTTCTGATGTTTTCGGTCACGTTTTCGCCCGTGGTGCCGTCGCCGCGCGTGGCAGCCTGCACCAAAATCCCGTTTTGATACAACAGGCTGACGGCCAGCCCGTCAAATTTCGGCTCGGCGGCGTATTCCACCTGCGCCACGCCCAGTTCCTTGCACACGCGCTCGTCAAACGCCAAAAATTCGGCGTGGTCGAACGCGCCCGTTTCGTCGTCGCGCGGCGAAAACGCGTTGTTCAACGACAACATCGGCACGGCGTGCACCACGGTTTCAAAGCCGTCCAACACCGCGCCGCCCACCCGCTGCGTGGGGCTTTCGGGCAGCCTGAACTGCGGATGCTCGGCTTCCAGGGCTTCCAGCTCGCGGTAGAGCCGGTCGTATTCGGCATCGGGCACGCTGGGTGCGTCCAAAGTGTAGTATTCGTGGGCGTAGCGGTTGAGCGTTTGCACAAGGGTGCGGATGCGTTGTTGGGGGGTGGACATGGTGGCGGGTGGTGTGAGCAAAAAAGACGGCGCATATTATCACGCGCCCAAGGAGAAGAGGCTACCTGAAAGGAAGGAATAAAGGCTTTCAGGTAGCCTGTATAATACGCGGCATCTCTAAAGAAGGAGCCTGCCATGGCCGAATTAAACGACCATATCTACGAGCAAATCACCGCGCTGTGCGAACAAGGCGACGAGCTGGCCGAGGCGGAGCGCTATGCCGAAGCCATCGAGCGTTTTTGGCAGGCATGGGATTTGCTGCCCGAGCCGCAAACCGAATGGGAAGCCGCCACTTGGATACTGGCTGCGGTGGGCGACACCGAATTTTTGCGCGGCAGCCACGAAGCCGCCCGCGAAGCCCTCAGCCACGCCATGCACTGCCCAGATGCCATCGGCAACCCCTTTTTGCATTTGCGGCTCGGCCAGGCGCAATTTGAGTTGGGCAACTTCGAGCGCGCCGCCGACGAACTCATTCGCGCCTACGCGTTGGGCGAAGAGGAAATGTGGGCGGGCGAAGACCCGAAATACCTCGACTTCCTCGCTACTGTGTGCGAGGACATCGAAAACTACAGCCGTAAACATTGAGCCGCGTTGTTTTGCCATTTAAGGTTGGCTGAAAGCACAGCTTCAATGAAGTTAAAACGAGGCTTCCGAAGGAAGCTGAGTTTATGCGGAGCAGGCCGAGGCCGCAACGAATTGAAGCAAGCCGAGTTGCTGCATAGTTAAACTGTAAGCTATTGTTTCCAGATGGCCAGCAATTTTCAGGTAGCCTCTTACTCTATTGATTGATAAACCACCCATGCCCCTACGTTCCCGCCCGCTCACCCCCGCCGAAACCAAACTCGCCCGCAGCGTGTTTGGCAGCGGGTTGCGTTATGAACGCATCCGCCTGCACGGTGGCGCGTGGTGGCTGCCTACCCGCAATATTGCCGTTGCCCCCTTCGGCCATGTTTACTTTCCCGCCAACCGGTTCTGCCCCGATTTCGCCCAGCGACCCTTGATCGAACGCGCCTGGCTGGTGCACGAGCTGACGCATGTTTGGCAGCATCAAAATGGTTTTCCCGTTTGGTTTGGCGGCAGTTTGCTAGCCCTGCGTTTGGGCTACCTGAAAAACCGCGCCTACCGCCTGCCCATGCTCGATACTGTACCGCACTTAAACCGGCTCAATATGGAGCAACAGGCCGAAATCTTTGCCCTGTATTACCGCGCCGCCATTTGCCATGACCCCGCCGCCACCCCCTACCTGCCGCAGTTGCAACGCCTGTTGCAGCCGTTTTTTGCCAACCCGAAAAGCCGAGAACTGTGGCCGAAATGGCTTTGAAAGCCGGGCGTGGCCGTGTTTTAGCTGCGCAGAAACTCGTCTGCCTGTGGAAGCCTTGTTTCAGGTAGCCTTTGGAGCGTAATGGTAAGGCTGGCTGAGCCAACCCAGCTTAGACTTTTTTCTTCTATCCATTAAAAATTTATTTATAAAGACAGGGTGAGGTGGAAAGAAGAGAAGAACGCGGAATCTTAGAATTTTATTCAATAGTTTGAAAAATAATATTTTTCTTAAAATTAAATAAAACTAGTTTGGGCTGACTTTGCCGATTGCATTAATTTCATTCATACAAAGCAGCAAATTTATCGCTTGCAACTTGCCTCGTCCTGCCGCAAACTTGCCTCCTGAGAAATTTTACTTATTTCCTAAACATTTTCCATTTTGCAAACCATTGAAGGAGTTTTTATGAACACATTCCACCTCTCCGGCTATCCGCGCATCGGCGCGAAGCGCGAGCTGAAATTTGCCGTTGAAGCCTTTTGGAAAGGCGCGAAATCCGAAGCCGAATTGCAGCAGGTAGCGGTCGATATCCGCCGCGCCAACTGGGCCACCCAAAAAGCCGCCGGTGCCGATTTGCTGCCGGTGGGCGATTTTTCGTTTTACGACCATGTGCTGGATTTGCTCTGCACGCTGGGCGGCATCCCCTCCCGTTTCGGCTTTGATGCAGCCAAGCTGACTTTGCCGGAATACTTCCAGCTGGCACGCGGCAACGCCACCCAGTTTGCGATGGAAATGACCAAATGGTTCGACACCAACTACCACTTCATCGTGCCCGAATGGTCGGCCGACACCGAATTTAAGGTAAACGCCAAAAACCTGATTGCCCAAATCAAAGAAGCCAAAGCGCAAGGCCACGACATCAAGCCCACGCTGGTGGGCCCGGTTACGCTGGCTTGGTTGGGCAAGAAAAAAGAAGACTTCGGCTGTCGTGTAACCAAACTGCTGCTGCCCAAACTGTTGCCTGCCTATGCACAACTCTTGCGCGAACTGGCTGCCGAAGGCGTGGATTGGATTCAGATTGACGAGCCGATTTTGGCTGCCGAAGCTTCACAAGTGTGGCTGGACGCATTCGCCCCCGTGTATCAGGAATTGGCCAATACCGGCGTGCGCATCGTCATCGGCACTTATTTCGCCTCCGTGGCCGAACATCTGAACCTGCTGAAATCCCTGCCCGTACACGGCGTGCACATCGACTGCGTGCGCGCACCGGAGCAGCTCTCCGTATTTGCCGACGGCTGGCCGGACAACCGCGTGCTGTCTGTAGGCCTGATTGACGGCCGTAACGTGTGGCGCGCCAACCTGAACAAGGTAATCGACACGCTCGAGCCTGTAAAAGCCAAATTCGGCAACAACTTGTGGATTGCCCCCTCCTGCTCGCTGCTGCATAGCCCGCAAGATTTGGCCGTGGAAGAAAAACTGGACGGCGAAATCAAATCTTGGATGGCTTTTGCCGCACAGAAACTGGTGGAACTGGGCGTGGTGAAACAAGCGCTGGCACACGGCAAATCTGCCGTTCAGGCTGCCTTGGCCGAATCCGATGCCGCTGCCGCCGACCGCGCCACCAACAAGAAAATCCACAACGCAGCCGTACAAAAACGCGTGGCCGACCTGCCCAAAGGCGCCGACCAACGCAAATCACCGTTTGCCCAGCGCATTAAGGCACAGCAGGAATGGATGAAGCTGCCCGTTCTGCCCACCACCACCATCGGCTCCTTCCCGCAAACCACCGAAATCCGCCAAGCGCGCGCCGCGTTCAAGAAAGGCGAGCTCTCCGCCGCCGACTACGATGCCGCGATGAAGAAAGAAATCGCCTACTGCGTGGAAATCCAAGAGAAATTGGAATTGGATGTGCCCGTACACGGCGAAGCCGAGCGCAACGACATGGTGGAATACTTCGGCGAACAGCTGGCCGGCTACTGCTTCAGCCAGTTCGGCTGGGTGCAGAGCTACGGCAGCCGCTGCGTGAAACCGCCGATTATTTTCGGCGATGTATCCCGCCCCAATCCGATGACCGTTTATTGGTCTACCTACGCGCAAAGCCTCACCAAACGCCCGATGAAAGGCATGCTCACCGGCCCGGTAACCATGTTTAAATGGTCGTTTGTGCGCGACGACGTACCGCTGAGCGTGGTGGCCAAGCAAATCGCACTGGCGTTGAACGACGAAGTGCTGGATTTGGAAAAAGCAGGCATTAAGGTTATCCAGATCGACGAGCCCGCCATCCGCGAAGCCATGCCGCTGAAAAAAGCGCAGTGGGACGAATACCTGGCCTGGGCCTGCGAAGCCTTCCGCCTCTCCAGCACCGGCGCGGAAGACAGCACCCAAATCCACACCCATATGTGCTATTCCGAGTTCAACGACATCCTGCCCGCCATCGCCAGCATGGATGCAGACGTGATTACCATTGAAACTTCACGTTCCGACATGGAATTGCTCACCGCGTTCGGCGACTTCAAATACCCGAACGACATCGGCCCCGGCGTGTACGACATCCACAGCCCGCGCGTGCCCACCGAAGCCGAAGTGGAACGCCTGCTGCGCAAAGCGATGGAAGTGGTGCCGGTAGAGCGCCTGTGGGTCAACCCCGACTGCGGCCTGAAAACCCGCGGCTGGAAAGAAACCTTGGAACAGCTTGAAGTGATGATGGCGGTTACCAAGAAACTGCGTAAAGAGTTGGCGGATAAAAACGTTACCCGCTAAACGCTGAGGCAGTTGGAATGAGTAAAGGCTACCTGAAATTTTCAGGTAGCCTTTTTGTTTGTGTAGGTGTCAGGTAGCCTTTGGTGCCGTTTGAGTTTCGTCAAAGCTATACTTTAGCTTTGCGGCAACTCGTCTTTCTGCGGAAACCTCGTTTCAGGTAGCCTTTGGTATGCGGAGTAAGAAACTGCCCTATTGCCGGGCAGGCTTTGCGGCTAGAATATTTACCTGTGATTAGCGAATGGGAAAAGGACGAACAATGGCTTTGTTGCGGCGGATGGTGGTGGTTGGGGTTGGCCTGATTGGCGGCTCGCTGGCTTTGGATGTGAAGCGGCTGGGGCTGGCGGATTGTGTGGCGGGCGTGGATACGGATGTGGCCAATCTGCGGCAGGCGCTGGATTTGGGCGTGGTGGATAAAGGCTTTGCTTCGCTTGGGCAGGCCATATCGGCCGATACGGATTGGGTGCTGCTGGCTACGCCGGTGGGTGCGGTGGGGCGGATTTGCGCGGAATTGGCGCCGCTCTTGCCGGCGGGGTGTGTGGTGAGCGATGTGGGCAGCACCAAACAGTCGGCACTGGCGGCGTTTGCGCGGTATTTGCCTGCTGCATGGCCGCGCTGTGTGGCGGCACACCCGATTGCGGGCACGGAACGTTCGGGCGCGGCGGCGGCACAGGCCGGGCTGTTTGCAGGCAAACGGCTGATTATTTGCCCGCACGAGGGGCAGGATGCGGCGGCGCTGGCGCGGGTGGCAGCCTTGTGGCAGGCAATGGGCGCGCGGGTGGAACACATGGATGCGGCGGCGCACGATGCGGCGTTTGCGGCGGTATCGCACCTGCCGCAGCTCTTGGCCTATGCCTATATGCGGCAGGTGGCGCATGCGCCGGAGGCGGAGGCATGGCTGCGGTTGGCGGGCAGCGGTTTCCGCGATTTTTCCCGCTTGGCGGCCAGCGAACCGGCGATGTGGGCGGACATTGCGCTGACCAACCGCGACAACCTGCTGGCTTTATTGGACGGACAACAGCAACAGCTGGCACGGCTGCGCGAATGTTTGGCACAGGAAGACGGAGCGGGCTTGCGGGAGATATTTGCCGAGGCGAGCACGGCGCGGCATGAGTGGGAAAAGGGAAGAGGGTAGAGAATTTCAGGTAGCCTTTTGAGGCTACCTGAAAGTTTTTGGATGAGTGGCAACGGTGGTTAAACTTCGTTGAAGCAGCAGTAGGTTGTGTTTTTGAGTCCGACCTACGGCTTTTCAGGGGGCGTGTAGTGTGTGTGCGGAACGCACGCACGGATTATCTAAACTCAAACGGTGGTGTGCGTGCCTGCGGCACACACCCTACAGCCGCTTAGTGCGTAGCTTGGATTGGGAAAGCTAATGGTTCACTTGATTTGTTGGGTTATGCCTGTGGCTAACCCAACCTTGTTTCGTTTTAACTTCGTTGAAGCTGCGCTTTCAGGTAGCCTTTTGAGGCTACCTGAAGGTTTTTTGATGATTGGGAAAGACGTATAGTGGATTAACAAAAATCAGGACAAGGCGGC
>NZ_KV795573.1:0-12425 GCF_001809035.1 Eikenella sp. HMSC061C02 | reverse complement strand
ACAGTACACACGTTACGGCAAGGCGAGCCAACGCCGTACTGGTTTTTGTTAATTCACTATATTAGCTTTAATGTATGAGTTTGCTAAACGATTTCAGGTAGCCTGCGGGGGAGGAGGCTACCTGAAAGTTTGCGTGGTTAGAGCTGTCAACAGGCCCTAGAGATAGTCGGCCAGATTGCCCAATGCGCTTTGCCAATCGCTGGGTGTGATGCCGAAGGCGGTGTGGATTTTGCTGCAATCGAGGCGAGAGTCAGCGGGGCGGCGGGCAGGGGTGGGGTAGTCGGCGGTGGTGATGGCGCGCAGTTCGGGCGAGCGGAGCAGGATGCCTTGTTCGGCGGCGCGGCGGAAGATTTCGGCGGCAAAGCCGTGCCAGGTGGTGTAGGGGCTACCTGAAAAGTGGTAGAGGCCGTAGGGGCAGTTTTCGGTTTGGGTGCGCCCGGCGATGTACAGCAGGGAAGCGGCGATGTGGCCGGCATAGGTGGGGGCGCCGCTTTGGTCGGCCACGACGCCTAGGCTGTCGCGTTCGCGGCCGAGGCGGAGCATGGTTTTCACGAAGTTGTGGCCGTGTTCGCCGAACACCCAGGCGGTGCGCAGGATGATGTGGCGCGGGCAGTCGGCCTGCACGGCTTGTTCGCCGACCAGTTTGCTTCGGCCGTATATGGTTTGGGGATCGGGAGTGTCGGTTTCGAGGTAGGGGCGTTCGGTGCGGCCGTTGAAAACGTAGTCGGTGGAAATATGCAGGATGGCGGCGCCTACGGCGTGGGCGGCGCGGGCGAGGTTGTCGGCACCTTCGGCGTTGGCGGCATAGGCGGCGGCCGGTTCGCTTTCGGCTTTGTCTACGGCGGTGTAGGCAGCGGCGTTGATGATCACGGCGGGCTGTTCGCGCTCGACGGTTTGCAATACGGCGGCACGGTTGGCGATGTCGAGTTCGCTGCGGTCGTAAGCGGCTACCTGAAAATTGTGGGCAGCGGCCTGCTGGATGAGGGCTTGGCCAACTTGGCCGTGGTGGCCGGTGATGAGGAGTTTCATGGGGCTACCTGAAATTTGGATGTTTAATCAAACAATACGGCTTGGTTCAGCAGTTTGCCGGCGAGGTCTTTGGGCGAGAGCTTGGGCTCGCCTTGCAGCGGCCATTCGATGCCGACTGCGGGGTCATTCCACAGCAGGGAGTGCTCGGCTTTGGGGTTGTAGTAGTCGGTGCATTTGTAAACGAATTCGGCCTCTTCACTCAATACATAGAAGCCGTGGGCGAAGCCTTCGGGCACCCAGAGCTGGTGTTTGTTTTCGGCGGAGAGGATGGCGCCGGCCCATTGGCCGAAGGTGGGGGAGCTGCGGCGCAGGTCGATGGCCACGTCGAACACTTCGCCGGCAATCACGCGCACGAGTTTGCCTTGGGTGTTTTCGGTTTGGTAGTGCAGGCCGCGCAAGACGGCTTGGCCGGATTTGGAGTGGTTTTCCTGCACGAAGGTACGCGGGGCGATGTGTTCGCGAAACCAGTTGTCGCGGAAGGTTTCCATAAAGAAGCCACGTTCGTCGCCGTGGACTTGGGGCTGTTCGGTGTCGCCTTTTTCGCAGTAGCGGCTGTCTACAAACATTTCCATGCTGTCGATAAAGGCTTGTTTGCATTCGGCCGGGCTCATGGGGCTGACGAAGGAGATATCGGCTCGGGCGAATTGGACAGTGAGCAGGAGGATGAGGAGGGTGTGGAGCTTGGTCATGATTTCATGCCTAGGTAGTTCATGCCGATATGTTTCAGGTAGCCTTTGATGCTGCGGATGATGACGCTGCTGGTTTTCGGCTGGAGGAAGCCTGCTTTTTCTTGGCGGATGGTGCTGTCGAATTTTTCTAGCGCTTCGAGTACGAAGGCGGGGCGGCTGTGCAGGATGCGCAGGCCGTGGTGTTGTTCGAAGTAGAGCCAGTCGTCGGCTGTGGCGCAAGGGGATTGTGTCGCCCGGCACAATTTTTCCGCGCCTTCACGGCTGATGATGTAGGCAACGGTGCCGCAGCCGTATTGTTCCCATGGGGTGCCGAAATAGATGGTGTTGCCGTCTGTATTCATTTTGGCACGATGCTTGATGGGGATGCGACGGTAGTAGTAGGGGAGTTGGTGTGGCAGGGTTTTGACATAACCTAATATCAGGATGTCGAACGGATATTGGGCGGATAGGGCTTTCAGGTAGCCTTCATTTAATAAGGGCTGAGGATTGCGGATAAATTCGGCATCGTCTTCCAAAACCAGGGCGTAGGGGTGCTGTTGGCGGACAATGTGGGCATAAACCTGATGATGGCTGAGGGCACAGCCTAATTCGCCTCGGGTGAGCCAGCGTTGTTTTTTGGTTTTTTTATGCGGTAGCCGGGATGATAGGCATTCGATATCGGATTGGCTGGCTTGGCGCATATCCACGGCATCGATAAATGTAGCCTCAATGCCCATCCGTGCACATTCCTGCCGCATGTGTTCGCGTCGGTCTTGCTGGTTGGCAAGGGAAATAATGTAAGCTGGAATCATGATGTGGGATCAAAGAGTTGTTTCAAGTGTGCGCCGAAGGTGCCGGGTTGGAAGCTTAAACGGCGGTCGAGTTTGTGCACAGGGGTTTGTGCAGTGATTTCGGCGAAAGCTTCGGCGTTGTAGGGTTGTTCTAATTTGGCCAGGAGCAGATGAGGCAGGGTGTCGTCTACAGGTTCGCCGGCTTGGCCTGGCAGATGGTTGCGCACTAGTTCATTGAACATGATTTGAAAGAAGAAGTAGTGCGGTATGTGGTTTTGGGTTTGCCAAAAATTCAACATCACATCAAGGCAGGTGTGAATCAGTAAGTTGCCGGGTTGGGCGGCGATAATGCAGTTGTTTACCTGAACGGGGTGATCGGGCGACCAATTGAATACATCGGCGTTGAAGCTCTGCCAAAAGTCCTGATGGGCAGCTGTTGGAGAGCGTTGGTACATAAAGAAATCTGTTTGTGCCCATTCTTTTGGGAGTGGGGCGGTGAGCAGTATAGAGGCATCCAGCCAAACGCCGCCGTAAATATCCAATAATGCCAAACGTAACAGATCGGCAAAAAAAGCGGGTTTGAACGCTGGATGTTGGCGTTTGGCTTGAACGAAATCAGGCAGATCCAAATAATTGTGCAGAGTTTGGTCGTCTAGCCGAATAAGTTGGTAGTTGCCGAGATTTTGTTCAACTGAGCGGAAACACAGGCGCACCATTTCGGGCAGTTGCTCTGGTTCGAGACCTTGTCCCCAGTATTGCCAGATGATTTTTTGCCCGCGCAAATCTTGCTTGGCTTGAAGATTAAAACGGGGCAACTGTCCTTGGAAGTAGGCTTGCAGGAAAGGCCGCCATAATTCGGCTGTATGATACATCTGCTTCCGGCTGGCGTATGCGTTGATTTTATTGCGCAGGGGTTTGGGGATGAGACCGCGGTAGAAGATTTTCCACGGCCTTTGGTTGAGGCGCAGCAGCGGGGTGGCGGTGGAGGCGAAATGATCGGCGGGAAACGGCATGGGCTGGTGTTCCTAGGCTACCTGAAAACGGTACGTGCTATTTTACACTATCGAAATGGTAGGTGGCTGCAATGGGGTTGGCTGAGTTTTCAGGTAGCCTGAACTATTTTTTGAGCAGCCGCAGCAGGTATTGGCCGTATTGGTTTTTGGCCATGAGTTTGGCCAAATCGGCCAATTGCTCATTGGAAAGCCAGCCGTTGCGCCAGGCGATTTCTTCGAGGCAGGCTACCTGAAGGGCTTGTACGTTTTGGATGGTGCGCACAAATGAGGCGGCTTCGTGCAGGCTTTCGTGTGTGCCGGTATCGAGCCAGGCAAAGCCGCGGCCGAGCAGTTGCACGGAAAGGTTGCCGTCTTCGAGATAGAGTTGGTTGAGGTCGGAGATTTCGAGCTCGCCGCGTGCGGATGGCTTGATTCGTTTGGCGAATTCGACCACGCGTTTGTCGTAGAAATAGAGGCCGGTTACCGCCCAGTTGGATTTGGGTTGTGCGGGTTTTTCTTCAATAGATAGGGCTTTGAGGTGCTGGTCGAATTCGACTACGCCAAAGCGCTCGGGGTCTTTCACTTGGTAGGCGAATACCGTAGCGCCGTGGGTTTGGGCGGCGGCTTGCTGCAGGGTTTGGGTGAAGGATTGGCCATAGAAGATGTTGTCGCCCAATACCAGGCAGACGTTGTCGCTACCGATAAATTCTTCGCCGATGATGAAAGCTTGGGCAAGGCCGTCTGGGCTGGGTTGTACGGCGTATTGCAGACGGATGCCGAAGTCGCTGCCGTTGCCAAGCAGGCGGTGGAAGGCGGCGTTATCTTCGGGGGTGGTGATGATGAGGATGTCGCGGATGCCGGCGAGCATTAACACCGATAGGGGGTAGTAAATCATCGGCTTGTCGTATACGGGCATGAGCTGTTTGGCTGCACCGCGTGTGATGGGGTACAGCCGTGAGCCACTGCCGCCGGCGAGGATAATGCCTTTCATACGGTTGCCTTCCTGTAGCAGAGGGCTACCTGAAAACAAATGTTTCAGGTAGCCTTTTTATGGTTTGCTGTGCCTATTCCGCGCCCAGCAGTTTGCCGTTGTAGCGGCCGAAGAATTCGCTGATTTCGAAGAATACTTCTTTGCGATCACCATGAGGGCCGACTACGCTGATGCGGTCGTAAATGCCGTTTTGGCCTTGAATCAGGGCTTGGCCGACTTTGCGGTAGCCGGGCATGTTTTGGGCAATCCAGCGGTTTTCGGCAGCAATGCCGCGCGGGGTGTCGTTTTCGTGGATAACCACGGCGTGCTCTTGGCTGCTGCCGTCGGCGCGTTGCTGATGGGCGGCAGCGGGTGCGCGGTGGGGGCGGGTTTTGGCTTCCACACTGCCGGATAGAGCGAGGCCGAGGGCAAGGAAGCTGAGCAGTATGCTATTCCGGATGCTCATAGGTTCTCCGAATTATGGGGTTGATAAGTGGCCAAGCCGCTCTAAACGGTAGCGGCCATCGAGGATGCGTTGCCACCAAATTTTGTTATCCAAGTACCACTGTACGGTTTTGCGCATACCGGATTCAAAGGTTTCCTGTGGCTGCCAGCCTAGCTCGTGGCCGATTTTGGTGGCATCGATGGCATAGCGCAGGTCGTGGCCTGGCCGATCGGGCACAAAGGTAATCAGGTCGGCATAACGCGACACGCCAACGGGTTTTTCGGGTGCAAGTTCCTCTAGTAGGGTACAGATGGTTTGTACCACTTCAAGATTGTTTTTTTCGTTGTGGCCGCCGATATTGTAGCTCTCGCCGATTTTGCCTTGGGTAATGACTTGATACAGCGCGCGGGCATGATCTTCCACGAAAAGCCAATCGCGGATTTGTTGTCCGTTGCCGTAAACAGGCAATGGTTTGCCGGCAAGGGCATTCAGAATCATCAGCGGAATAAGTTTTTCGGGGAAATGGTATGGGCCGTAGTTGTTGGAGCAGTTGGTAATGATGGTGGGCAGGCCGTAGGTGCGTAGCCAGGCGCGCACAAGATGGTCGCTGGAGGCTTTGCTGGCGGAATAAGGGCTGGACGGAGCATAGGGCATGGTTTCGGTAAATAAATCACTGGTGCCATGCAAGTCGCCATACACCTCATCGGTGGAGATATGATGAAAACGGAATACCGAGCGGCGGTTTTCAGGTAGCCCAAGCCAATAGGTACGGGCAGCTTCCAGCAGGTTAAAGGTGCCAACAATATTGGTTTGGATAAACTCACCAGCGCTGTCTATGCTCCTATCCACATGGCTTTCCGCCGCCAGGTGCATCACACAGTCTGGCTGGTGTTGGGCAAATACGCGGTCGAGCTCGGCGCGGTTGCAAATATCCACTTGCTCGAAGGTATAGCGGGGGCTACCTGAAACTTCTGCCAAGGATTCAAGGTTGCCCGCGTAGGTGAGCTTGTCGAGATTGATAACAGAATCTCGAGTGTGGCGGATGATGTGGCGGATAACTGCCGAGCCGATAAAGCCGGCGCCACCGGTAAGGAGGATATTTATCAATTCTTGATAATAATTAAAGTAGGTTTAATAATTAAAGTAGAGGCTATACTGGATTAGCTCTAAATTTTACACCACTCCCACAGGATTTTAAGTTACTGGGACGGTGTCCCAAAGTTAAATTGAAACTCGAAGTTTTTCAAGAATCGAGGGAAAGATTTGCAGTCGATTCCGTTATATATTTGAGAAAGACGTGTTTTGACTGATTCCAGAAATTCTCCATGCCGTTAATGTGGTTCTGGCGGTCTGAAAACGTTTTGGAATGGTTGATGCAGTGATGAGTAAAACCGCTCACATCTAGGTTATCGTAGCTGCTCAGACTATCTGTATATAACGATGTTGTCAGGCATGATTTTCTTCTTGATAGCAGACAATAAGGTTTCAGGCTTAGCATTATCCACCACAATTGTGTGCCCCCGTCCTTGCCGTTTCAGGATACCGAATATCACCACGTTACCTGCTACACAACGACTGCATTTACCTTTGTGGCGTTCACCGAAATAGCTGTCGTCTAACTCGGCACCTAGCATAGCTACTACGCTATGTTAGCCTCATAATTTCTATTTAAAAGGAATAACTTGATAGGGAATTCTACGGTTTATATGGCGTAATATTTGTTTTTTGAGTCGTGTAATCTCGCGTTTAATTTTTTGAGGGAGTTTCCTTTTAGATATATGAGGATTTTTTTTACTACGCTCAACTTCAATTTGACTGCCCAAGCTACTCTCCTGTGGATGGAGAATAGCCTCTTGGATGCAAATAGCAGGATTTAGTTGGTACACATTAATTTTAGTATGAGGAATAAGGTGCTCAAACATTAAAACATCAATTGGAGTAAAATCATCAAGGTGAGTGTTGCGAAGATAGCTGAGTAGCCATTTGATAGCTGCTTGTGAAATGATGTAGCCGCCCGTTCCATGATGAGGGCTACATAACTTATAGATTTGATGATTATGATAACTGTTCCGTGGCATTGACTTAATTTGACATGGTTCGTAAACGGTTTCTAAGCGAATAATAAAGGGTTCATTAATAGGGAAAAACTCTTGTAGCCAAGAGTCATTAGTCAGAAATTTATTAGCTTGTTCTCCTAGCCAAATATCGTCCTCAAAAATGCCAATATACGGAAGATTTTGGTCTAAACAATGCTGCCATAAACTTATATGGCTCATAAAGCATCCTTTTTCACCTAAACTGAGATAATCAACTTCAGAAAACAAAGGTAATAATCGCGTGGTAGCGGAGTTCAATTGTTCGCTTGAGCTGATGGCATCAAAGAAAGAGAAGGGAATACTTTTAGAGTTAAATTGACTAAAAATATGTTGGCGACGAGTATGGGAAGTAGCTAAACTAATAATATAATTTTCTAGCATAATAATTTATGAGGCTATCCTATATAATCAAGATAAATTCTATTCTGCTAATTGTTCTAAAGTGGAAATCTGGATATTTATCTCACTGTTAGTAAAGTACTACCCACATCTCTTTAAATACAGCTCAAGAAGCTTTGTTGGAATACCATTAAACTTGTGCAAATGATGTTTTGCTTTTCGGTAAAGTGAATGCTGTGGTTGATGTGTAAATAGCTGAAGCCACTAGTATCAAGTTTTATAGCAGCCTGTACATTATATTTGTGGTTAAAAAAATTCAATGGGTAGAGATTTTTACTACCTACGCTACCAGCCATTTATGAGGAAGTGACAGTTCCATGATGCTTTTTATGGTAGCAGCTGGTTGCCCTGCAAATTAAAGTTATTGAAAGAGCGCAGAATAAATTCTTCATCCAGCATTTCATCAGCAACACGGTCTTGCATATTGTGCTCTCGAAAATATTTTTGAAAATCAAAATCCTGCATTAACATCCATTCTGTTGGGTTAAAGCTACGTTGATTCTTTATATGAGGGAAATGCCAGTTGGTAAGAGGGGCTAAAATGCGTTTTCTTTCCTTCTTGGGTAGGTGTAGAACTTCATATGCACTAAATTGATCATTTATCCAGCCGCGCCAGAATTCAAAGTGAATATTTCTATTATAGATAATCCAACTATCCCCGCCTTCGGCGAAGGGGCGGGCTTTATGTATATAGCATTTTCCGTCATGGCAGTGAAGATTAATTCTGTTTAAAATTACACAGTCTTTCTTTCTAATGGGCAGCTTGCACAATTCAATTGTTTTTGTTGTGTGCCAAATATGGTCTCCATCTACTTTGATTATCCACTTGTTCTTTGGCAATTTGCCCCAAACAAAATTATAGTAATTATCCAGTCTTGTATTTAAATCCAAGCAATCCTCTTTATATCGGATATCATTACCAGGGATTACGTCGTACGGATATTCTACCGAGGTAAATTGTGGGTGTTTTTCGCAAAATGCCAAAATGTACTCTTTAGTGCCATCTGTGCAACTGTTAAAACCGATTACTCCGCCTTCAACAACAGGTAAAATACTTTTCAAGCAGGCATCAATGGTTTTAATTTCATTATGTACACGGATGAATGCATAAGGCCGGATGGGTTTTCGCCAAGCATATAATTTTTGCAAGGTTTCTGTAATATAGAGGCGGTGGCGTGTGTTTGTATAAAAACATATCCAACGGAATAATAAAGAAAATAGAGACATTTCTACTCCTTGTTTGGAAGATTTTTAAGTTTGTTAGCTATTTATTAAATGCTGTTTAAAATACAGGAAATAGTTTTTCTACTTCGTGATAAGAGCTAATAGTGAAGTAAAAATCTCCCTTGTTCGTGATGTTGGGGATTAGAAATAGTCTTTGATAAATCTGCTATAGTTCCCTTCATCGTAGAGTAATAAAGGATGAAGCGCTTGCTCCAATCGTTGAAGCCGGTTTCGTCTATACTAGGTACCCAACTGTTGCTGCATAAAGTCTATGCTAAAGGGTGTCGTTTTGCAGCTGGCCGAAACCGGACGTGGGGGCGGTGGAGATGTGCAGATTTTGCAATACCGCCCAATCATACATAGTAGCCTATGTGGTGGGCAGCGGGGCTTCAAACTAATCCCTGTGATAGTTTCATCAAGGTGGAAGCGATGAGTTCGTAATACATGGAGATTCAGGTAGCCTGCTGTGTGCCGGGCGGTTTGACGGCTTATTCACCCAGCTTGGTAATATCTGCCACTGCATTCATCTGTTCCGCCAAGCAGTTCAGCAGGTTCAGGCGGTTTTGTTTTACGGCGGGATCTTCCGCCATCACCATCACGCCGTCGAAGAAGGCATCGACTTGCGGTTTGACGGAAGCCAGTTCGGACAAGGCGGTTTGGAAATTGCCTTCGACAACAGCAGCGGCGATTTTCGGCTGCAAGCCTTGTGCGGCGGCATACAGGGCTTTTTCTTCGTTCTGTTGCAGCAGGCTTTCATCTACTTCGCCCAACTCGGCATCGGCTTTTTTCAGCAGGTTTTGCACGCGTTTGTTGGCGGCGGCGAGCGCGGCGGCTTCGGGCAGTTGTTTGAACGCGGTAACGGCTTGCAGTTTGGCGGTCAAATCGTCCAAACGGCGCGGCTGTTTGGCGAGTACGGCGGCAACGATGTCTTGCGGATAGTCGTTTTGCAGCAATACGGCAAGGCGCGCTTGCATGAAGTCGGCGGTTTCAGACGGCGTTTTCTCGTTGAGCAAACCTTTGGGGAAGCTGTCGAAGGTCGTCTGAATCAGCTCGTTCACGTCCAAGCCATACTGCATCAGCATCCGCAGGATACCCAAGGCGGCGCGGCGCAGGGCGTAGGGGTCTTTGTCGCCGGTCGGAATCAGACCGATGCCCCAAATGCCGACCAAGGTTTCCAGTTTATCAGCCAGTGCAACGGCAGTGGCAGTTTTACTTTCAGGTAGCCTATCACCGGCAAAGCGCGGCTGATAGTGCTGCTCGATGGCTTCGGCGATTTCTTCGGTTTCGCCGTCCAAGCGGGCGTAGTATTTGCCCATCGTGCCTTGCAGCTCGGGGAACTCGCCGACCATTTCGGTCACCAAGTCGGCTTTCGCCAAACGCGCGGCGCGTTCGGCTGCGGCGGCATCTGCACCCAAAGCTTTGGCAATGTGGGCGGCAATGCTTTGAAGGCGTTCGATACGCTCGGCTTGTGAGCCGATTTTGTTGTGGTACACCACATTTGCCAGCTTGGGCAGGCGGCTTTCCAAAGTCGCTTTTTGGTCTTGCTTGTAGAAGAACTCGGCATCAGACAGGCGCGCACGCAAAACGCGTTCGTTGCCTTGGATGATGTGCGACGGGTCTTCGGTTTGCAGGTTGGAGACCAGCAGGAAGCGGTTCATCAGCTTGCCGTTTGGGTCGAGCAGCGGGAAGTATTTTTGGTTTTGCTGCATGGTCAGAATCAGGCATTCCTGCGGCACGGCGAGGAAATGTTTTTCAAAACCGGCTTCTAAAACAACGGGGTATTCGACCAGCGCGGTAACTTCGTCCAACAGGGCTTCATCTGCGGCAACGGTCGCGTTCAGACGACCTGCCTGCTCGTTCAAGGCTGTCTGAATCGCGGCTTTGCGCTCGGCAAACGAAGCGACGACTTTGCCTTGCTCGCGCATTTGTGCGGCGTAGCTGTCGGCGTTTTCAATGGTGATTTCGCCGTTGGACAGGAAGCGGTGTCCCAAGGTTTGATTGCCGCTTTGCAAACCCAAAACGCTGACGTTCACGATGTCGCCGCCGTGCAGCACAACTAGCCCGTGAACAGGGCGCACAAAGGTAAACGTGCTGCTGCCCCAACGCATCACTTTCGGAATCGGCAGTTTCTTAACTGATTGATTGATAATGTCTTCCAAGAGTTCGCCCAACGGTTTGCCGGTTTGGACGTATTCGTAGGCGTACACATCCTGCTTGCCGTCGTAGACGATGGTCAAGTTTTCGATTTTCGCCCCCGCACCGCGCGCAAAACCTTCCAAAGCCTTGGTCGGCGCACCGTCTTTCATGGCATTCGCCACGGCAGGGCCTTTTTTCACGATTTTCTGATCGGCTTGCACGGCTTTGACGTTTTTGACTTGAACGGCCAAACGGCGCGGTGAGGCGTAGGCGGTAAATTCGGCTGATCCGTCAATCAGTTGCGCTTTTCCCAAGCCTTCAGCAACAGAAGCGGCGAAGTGGTTGCCTAAATTATTCAGGGCTTTGGGAGGGAGTTCTTCGGTGAGGAGTTCGATTAAAAGGGTTTGGGTGTTCATTGCAGCGTGTCGTTTGGTTTCAGGTAGCCTGCCGTTGCTGTAGATGGTGCTGGGTTTTTAATCAGGAGGCAGGCGGCACTTGTTTGTTAGGTTGGTGAGAATTCTAGCATTTTCAGGCTGCTTGCGCCTTGTTTTTAATCAGCGGGAAGCCCAGTTTCTCACGGCTTTCCACGTATTTATGCGCCACGGTGCGGCTCAGCGCGCGGATGCGGCCGATGTAGGTGGCGCGTTCTGTAACAGAAATGGCGCCGCGTGCGTCTAATAGGTTGAAAGTATGGCCGGCTTTGAGGACGAGTTCGTAGGCGGGCAGGGCGAGGCTGGTGTCTTCCACAGCCAGCAGGCGTTTGGCTTGCGCTTCGTAGTCGTTGAACTGGCGCAACAGCCAGTCGGCATCGCTGTATTCGAAGTTGTAGGTGGATTGTTCGACTTCGTTTTGGTGGTACACGTCGCCGTAGGTAACGGAGTTGCCGTCCGGCGTTTTCGCCCAAACGAGGTCGTAAACGTTTTCCACGCCTTGCAGGTACATCGCCAGGCGTTCGATGCCGTAGGTGATTTCGCCAAGCACGGGGGTGCAGTCGATGCCGCCGACTTGTTGGAAGTAGGTGAACTGAGTAACTTCCATGCCGTTGAGCCAAACTTCCCAGCCCAAGCCCCATGCGCCGAGGGTGGGGTTTTCCCAGTCGTCTTCCACGAAGCGGATGTCGTGCACTTTTGGGTCGATGCCCAATTCGCGCAGGGAATCGAGATAGAGGTCTTGGATATTGGCGGGGGCTGGCTTGAGGGCTACCTGAAATTGGTAGTAGTGCTGCAGGCGGTTGGGGTTGTTGCCGTAGCGGCCGTCTTTGGGGCGGCGGCTGGGTTGGACGTAGGCGGCAAACCACGGTTCGGGGCCGAGCGCGCGCAGGCAGGTGGCGGGGTGGGATGTGCCAGCACCAACTTCCATATCGAGCGGCTGGAGCAGGGTGCAGCCTTGGGCGGCCCAGTAGTTTTGCAGTTTGAAGATGATTTGTTGGAAGGTGAGCATGGTTGTGCAGGAAAGTTGGAAAAAATAATGGCGGTATTGTACTTGGTTTGCCGATTAAACAAAACAAAGCTAAAGGCTACCTGAAAAATGGTTGTTGGGATTTTCAGGTAGCCTTTTCATCTTTAAGGCATGGCTGAAGCACTGTGCTTCATCAGGCATTAGGGTTTGCCGCTTGCCGGCCGTTTTAAGGCTACCTGAAAAAATAAGGGGCTGTCCTAGATAACTAGGTTAGACT
>NZ_KV795572.1:0-76695 GCF_001809035.1 Eikenella sp. HMSC061C02 | reverse complement strand
TGATACGGGGATTCCGATATACAAGGGTGTGTGCGGTACGCACGCAGTTGCTTGATTGACGTTTTGCCGTTTTCAAATTTACTTTCGTTGAAGCTGCCACTTTTCAGACGGCCTCAAATACCAATACGGCCTATCCGTCAATCCCTAAACCATCCACCTAAAACAAACCAATGTGCAGGCTGCTTTTCAACTTCGTTGAAGCTTCGTTTTCGGCAAGCTACCATTCAAATATCCTATCAATAAAGGCTACCTGAAAACGATCGAAGTGAGTTTTCAGGTAGCCTTTTCTTAACTTGGCGGCAGCCGCAGTTTCAAAAATCAGAGACCGCCGTTATCCGCCAAACAACGCCGTTTTGCCTTCCGCGCCGGAAACATCCAGCACTTCAATTCCTTTCCCGTCCAGCACCGCCTGTGTCAGCATGGCCACGCCGCCGGAGGGGCCGATTTCCAAAATCCGCCGCACGCCCAGCGCAACCATGCTGCGGCATTCGGCCACCCAGTCCACGGGATCCATCAGGATATTGTGCGCGATGCCGCGCGCCTGTTCCGCATCCAAACCGCAGGCTGCCGCCCATTCGGCCACTTGCGTCACGGCGGGCAGCATGGCAGGGTGGTGGAAGCCGACTTCCACGTCCAGTCGCCACAGCAGGTTTTCGGGCGTTTGGCCGTTTTCGTCTTTAACCGTGTCCGACAACACGTCGCACACGCGCGCCACCGATTCGGGCTTGCCGCTGACGACAAAACCATCCGCGCTGTTCTGCAAGCCGATACACGGGCGGTCGGCCGAATCCGCGGGGAACAGTTCATCAATCACGGCAGCAATCTGCCCGCGGCTCACGCCCTGCACCATCACCATCGGATGCAAGTCGTCGTGCAGATACATACCCGTTGCGCGCCCTTGCAGCGTGGCTGCCGCGCCAATCAATTCGGCCAACGCCAGCAGTTTGGCGGCATGCTGCGGCTCGCGTATCAGATAACGCCCGAGTATGCCCTGCGAATGTCCGATAACGCCCGCCGCCTTGCCGCTGTCCAACCCGCGCGCTTCCAGCGTGTGCAGATTGGCGATTTGCGACAGGAAAATGCCGGGTGCGCTCACGGCGGCACGCACCAAATCGATACCGTCCGCGCCGTTTTCCGCCCATTTTACCGGCTCGAAACCCTGCGGTCGGGTGGAGGCAATCTGCCCGGCCACAGGCTTCAAGATTCGTGCGGCAGCGGCAGCCACTTCGTTTGCCCTGTCCCGCGCCTTGTCGGCCAAAGCCTCGCGCAGGCTGCTTATCCAATCGAAGCCCTGCCCGGAAAAGCAGAGGGCAAACGGTTCGTTATGCAGTTGTTCAAGCAGGCGGTTTTGTGTAGCCATGATGTCGCTCCCTTAAGTGATGGATTTCAGACGACCTGTGCCGTCCGCAAGATGCCAATCAATGCTGGCGGATGAACTGCTTACGATAACTATACGGGCTGCTGTGATAATGGGTGCTGTGTTAGGTCAAACATCGGGCTGTTTGTAGAGCAGGGAAAAGGAGATGGCTGGGAAATAAAGATGGGGAAAAGGCTACCTGAAAAATATTCGCCTTCATTGAAGCAAACATTTTTCAGGTAGCCTTTGATTGATTTAGCGTACAACCTATTGCAAATTAAGCTTGCACGACCCTTTACCCCTGCAACGGCAGCTTGCGCCCCACCAGCCACACCAGGCCGAGCACCGGCAGGCCCAAGAGTGCGGTGAAGAGGAAAAAGCCGTCGTAGCCGATTTGGTTCACGATGCTGCCGGAGTAGCCGCCCAGCGTTTTGGGCAGGAGCGTCATCAGCGAGCTGAACAGGGCGTATTGCACGGCGGTAAATCGAATACTGGTAAGCGAGGAGAGGAAGGCCACAAACACGGCGCTGGCCAGCCCGCCGGCGAGGTTGTCGAAGGCCACGGCCAAATAGAGGAAGGGCAGATTGTGCCCCTGCCAAAACAGCAAGATAAACAGCAAATTGGTGGCCGAAGCCAGCACTGCTCCGAGCATCATCATGCGCATCACGGCAAAACGCTGCGCCAAGAGGCCTCCGAAAAAGCCGCCGGCAATCGACATCAGCACGCCGAAGGTTTTCACCGCCCCGGCAATCTCGTCTTTGCTGAAGCCCATATCGGCATAAAACACATTGGCGATCACCCCGGCCACAATATCCGAAATACGGTATAGCCCGATTAAGGCCAACAGCAGCGCGGCATGGCGGCCGTAGCGCTGGAAAAAGTCGGCCAGCGGCAACACCCAGGTTTGCCGAACTACTTCGCCGCGCACCAACCCCAGCAACACCAGCAGCCGACCCGTCAGCACCGCCGCCATCAGTGCTGCCGAAAGCCGCGCACCTTCCCACAACAGGGAAAGCAGCGGCCCTTGGCTTTCAGGTAGCCACCCGCCAACCCAGCGGAACACCAACACAAAGGCCGCCACCGCGCACACAAACAAGCCCACCAGCCGCGCATTGTCGCCCAGCGCCAAGCCGGCCGGCCGCTCGCGTTTTACCGCAGGCTCGGCCACCCACAGCGTGGTGAGCACGCCGGCGCCCATGGTGGCTGCCATCAGCCAATAAGTGTTGCGCCAGGCGGCATACAGATAATGCCCCTTTTCCGAGCCGAAGCCGCTGGCCAGCCACAACGCGCCCGCCCCGGCCACAATCATGCCCACGCGGTAGCCCGCCGTATAAGTGGCCGACATCACCGACTGCATCGCCGCATCGCCCGGCGCGCTTTCGATGCGGTAGGCATCGATCACCACATCTTGCGTGGCTGAAGAAAAGCCGAGCAACACCGCCGCTGCCGCCATCCACGGCAACACCGCCGCATTGGCCGGATTGAGCGCGGCCATCGCCAAAATCGCGGCGATAATCAGCCCCTGCGCCAGCAGCAGCCAGCCACGTCGCTGCCCGAAACGGCGCGTGAGCCACGGCAGCGGCAGCGCATCGATTAAGGGCGCCCAGATGAATTTGAAGGAATAGCCCAATGCCGCCCAGCTGAACATAGTCACCGTGGCGCGGTCGACGCCGGCTTCGGTGAGCCACAGCGAGAGGCTGGAGAAAATCAGCAAAATCGGAATCCCCGCCGCAAAACCAAGCAACAGCATGGCGATGGCACGGCGGTCAGTATAGCCCGCCCACGCGCGCCGCTGCGGCGTTTGTCCGTCGGCATGGGAAGAATCGGCTGGGCGTTGGCTGGATGAAGTCATGGTGCTGCTCCGCTGCGGGGTAAAACTGGAAAACGCGGCATTATAGCGCGTTTGCCGAAACGGCAAGGTTAAGCCACATTCGGGATGGATGCCCTCCCCCTGTTCAGCATATCCCAAACAGCGAAATCAAAAGGATGGAACTGCGATGTTCAACCAAGCCCGGCTGGCCGCAGCATAGCGGATTCAATACGGCATTGGCTCGCCCTGCCCCATTTTGATTTTCATCCGCTATCACCTCGCCCCGACACCACCGGCAAACAAAATAAAGGCTACCTGAAAACTGGAAAACCGTTTTTCAGGTAGCCTTTTCTTGCTTTCTTGCTAGCTCGGGCCAAACCGCTTATTCCTGCTCCCCGCCCTGCCCGTCTTCCGCCTCCGGCGCGTCTGCGGCGGGATTATCCGCCTCCATCGCTTCTTTCAGGTAGCGGTAGAGCGCGCGAAAGTGTTTGGGCGGCTTGGCCTGCTCGCGTTCCTTGCGCGTGTTGCGGATCAGGGTGCGCAACTGGCCGGCTTCGGCAGCGGGGTAATCGCGCAGGAAGTCGGTGAGCGCATCGTCGTTTTCCAACAGGGTTTCGCGCATCTGTTCCACACGCTGCAAGAACGCGTTGTAGGCAGCGTGGCTGCCCTGCAGTTTGTCGAGAAACTCGCGGATCGGTTCCGGATCGAGATCGCGCATCAGGCGGCCGATGTATTGCGTTTGCCGTTTGAGCGCGCCGTTGCTGTTGATTTTTTTATACATGGCAATGGCTTCGCGCAATTCCTCGGGCAATTCGATTTTCTTCAAGGTATCGCCGGAAAGGCGGGCAAGCTGCATGCCCAAATCCTGCAAATCGTGCATTTCTTTTTTGCGGCGGGTTTTGCTCACCCATTCCTGCTGGTCGTCTGGCTGCTGTTGCATAGCGGTTTCCATAGAAAAAGTTGGCGGCATTTTAGCAAAGTTTGCGCACGGCGGCTTTCAGGTAGCCTGAGTTTAAGTAGGAAGGCCACCTGAAAATAGTTATAGCAAATCAACTTAACTCCAAATACGGCGTTGGCTTGCCTTGTATCGAAAGTGCATTGATTTGCTATATTACGATATATGGCATAATCCGTCTTTTGCCTTTTCAGGTAGCCTCCAGCCTCAACCATGGATTATCTAAAACATATATCCGCCCTCTATCAGCTCAACTTCCCCTGCTGCTTGCCCGAAGCCAAAATCACCGCTGCCGAACAACACCTAGGCATCCGCTTTCCTGCCGTCTTGCGCGAATATCTGCTTACATTGGGCGGCCGCGAGGCGGTCAATCAGTCGTTTAACCGATTGTTACCATTGGAAAAGATTGATTTTGACGACGATTATCTGGTGCTGATGGAAGAAAACCAAGGCGTGTTTCTGTGCGGCATTGCCAGAGCCGATTTGGCGCAAGACAACCCGCCTGTCCATATCGGCTTTTATACCGGTGAAACCGAAAGCTACGAATGGCAGCCGCACTTACCCGACACCAGTGCCCTACTGCTGGAATTGGCTTGCACCAACGCCACCATGGGCGGTCTACGCTACTGCGCCAACATCATGGACGAGGAATCAATAGATACCCAAGCCGCACGGTTTATCCAACAAAACCGCACCGAAATCATAGAACTTCGCCAAGAGAACCAACGTTTCTACACCGACGGCTTTCACGAAATCATCCTGCTTTGCTTCGCCGAAAATGGCAACGCAAGCGGCGTATTTATCGGCACCGCCGACCAAGACCGCTTTGACACACTGCTCGAACTGTTTGGCTGGGGCAATTGGCTCTACACTTCTTATGACGAAGAATATGATGAGGAATAAGCTGGCGACATCGCCGCTTGACCCATCTGAAATCCTGCTGTTTTGATTCAGATACAAGCCACAACAATCCGATTTTCTTACGCACTTGTTGCCTATCTTCTCGACATTCCTCTACACAAGCGAACAAATTGAAATCACCACTTTTAATACAATACATTGAAATTTTCATGGGAAATAACTAATGAACATCACCCAAATCCTCTCCCAAGAACTCTCCGCCACCGTCGCGCAAATCACCGCTGCCGTCGAGCTTTTGGACGACGGCGCGACCGTGCCGTTTATCGCCCGCTACCGCAAGGAAGCCACGGGCGGGCTGGACGATACGCAGTTGCGCCAGCTTGCCGAGCGGCTGCAATACCTGCGCGAGTTGGAAGAGCGCAAAGCCGTTGTTTTAAAAAGCATTGAAGAGCAAGGCAAGCTTTCAGACGACCTCAGGGCGCAAATCGAAGCCGCCGACAACAAAACCGCGCTGGAAGACCTGTATCTGCCCTACAAGCCCAAACGCCGCACCAAAGCGCAAATCGCGCGCGAACACGGGTTGCAGCCGCTGGCAGACGTGTTGCTTGCCGAGCAGCCGCAGGATGTGGAAACCGCCGCACAAGGCTACCTGAACGAAAATGTTCCCGACACCAAAGCCGCGCTGGACGGCGCGCGCGCGATTCTGATGGAGCAGTTTGCCGAAGACGCGGAACTCATCGGCACGCTGCGCGACAAGCTGTGGAACGAAGCCGAAATCCACGCGCAAGTCGTTGAAGGCAAAGAAACCGAAGGCGAAAAATTCAGCGATTATTTCGACCACCGCGAACCCGTGCGCGCCATGCCCAGCCACCGCGCGCTGGCGGTTTTGCGTGGCCGCAACGAAGGCGTGTTGAACATCGCGCTCAAATACCAGCCCGACGACACGCCGATTACCCAGCAAAGCGAATACGAGCAACTCATCGCCCGCCGTTTCAAGATTTCAGACGGCCACAAATGGCTGCGCGACACCGTGCGCCTGACTTGGCGCGCGAAAATCTTTTTGTCGCTGGAACTCGAAGCCTTAGGCCGTCTGAAAGAAGCCGCCGACACCGACGCGATTACCGTGTTCGCCCGCAATCTCAAAGACTTGCTGCTCGCCGCGCCCGCCGGACGGCTGACCACGCTGGGCCTCGACCCCGGCTATCGCAACGGCGTGAAATGCGCTGTGGTGGACGACACGGGCAAGCTGCTGGATACCGTCATCGTCTATTTACATCAAGAAAACAATATGTTGGCAACGCTGTCGCGCCTGATTAAACAACACGGTGTGAAGCTCATCGCCATCGGTAACGGCACCGCCAGCCGCGAAACCGACAAAATTGCGGGCGAACTGGTGCGCGGGATGCCCGAAAGCAGCCTGCACAAAATCGTCGTTTCCGAAGCCGGCGCGTCGATTTATTCCGCGTCCGAACTGGCGGCGCGCGAGTTCCCCGACTTGGACGTTTCCCTGCGCGGCGCGGTATCCATCGCCCGCAGGCTGCAAGACCCGCTCGCCGAGTTGGTCAAAATCGACCCCAAATCCATCGGCGTGGGCCAGTATCAGCACGACGTGAACCAAAGCCAGCTCGCCAAATCGCTGGATGCGGTGGTCGAAGACTGCGTGAACGCCGTCGGCGTGGACGTGAACACCGCCTCCGCCCCGCTCTTGGCGCGGATTTCCGGCTTGAATCAAACCCTTGCCCAAAACATCGTCGCCTACCGCGATGAAAACGGCGCGTTCGACAGCCGCAAAAAATTGCTGAAAGTACCGCGTTTGGGCGAAAAAACCTTCGAACAGGCAGCGGGATTTTTGCGGATTAACGGCGGCAAAGAGCCACTGGACGCGAGCGCCGTCCACCCCGAAGCCTATCCCGTCGTCGCCAAAATGCTGGCTCAACAAGGCATTACCGCCGTCGAACTCATCGGCAACCGCGAGCGTGTGAAGCAAATCAAAGCATCCGACTTCACCGACGAACGCTTCGGCCTGCCGACCATTCTGGACATCCTGTCCGAGCTGGAGAAACCCGGCCGCGACCCGCGCGGCGAGTTTCAGACGGCCTCCTTCGCCGAAGGCATCCACGAAATCAGCGACTTGCAAGTCGGCATGATCCTCGAAGGCGTGGTTTCCAACGTCGCCAACTTCGGCGCGTTCGTGGACATCGGCGTCCATCAGGACGGCTTGGTGCACATCTCCGCCCTGTCCAACAAGTTCGTCCAAAACCCGCGCGAAGTGGTGAAAGCTGGCGACGTGGTGAAAGTGAAGGTGCTGGAAGTCGATGCCGCCAGAAAACGTATCGCGCTGACCATGCGCTTGGATGACGAGGCTGGCGCGGAGAAGCGCGGGCGCAGGCTGCCTGAAACCGAAAAACGTAGCACAAACAGCCGCTCCGGCAAGCCGCCGCGCGAAAAGCAGCCTGCAAATTCGGCGATGGCGGATGCGTTTGCGAAGTTGAAGCGGTAAAGTGATTATCAAAAAGAGCTGCAAAATGATTTGCGGCTCTTTTTTAAAGCTGATTCAGAATGTGTAAAAATTGTGGAAATCAAAGGTTCCACTAAGAATTGAAGCCGTATCTGCAATTTTATTGCAGTGATTTGTCTAAGCTACCGCAGGCTACCTGAAACCCACAAACCAACCTTGGCGAAACCCCTGCTTCGTGCCACAATCCATGCTGTCCCCACCCTCAAGCCGCCCATCATGACTCCGATTCTCGCCTTCGATATCGAAACCGTTCCCGATGCCAACGGCATCCGCCTGCTGCACGGCCTGCCGGCCGACACGCCCGATGCCGACGTGGTGGCTTGGGCGCAGCAGCAGCGCCGCGCCGCGCACAACGGCAGCGATTTCATGCCCTATCATTTGCAGCAGGTGGTGGCCATTTCCTGCTGTATGCGCTGGGGCGGCGACAAAATCCATGTCGGCACCATCGGTGAAATCGGCGACAGCGAAGAAACCATTATCGCCAAATTTTTCGAGCTGATCGAAAATCATACGCCGCAGCTGGTGAGCTGGAACGGCGGCGGCTTCGACCTACCCGTGCTGCACTACCGCGCCCTGATTCACGGCCTCTCCGCCGCCCGCTATTGGGACACTGGCGAGGGCGATTTCGGCGACAGCCGCGACTTCAAGTGGAACAACTACATCAACCGCTACCACAACCGCCATTGCGACCTGATGGACCTGCTCGCCCTCTACCAACCCCGCGCCAGCGTGCCTTTAGACGACATGGCCAAGCTGTGCGGCTTCCCCGGCAAGCTGGGTATGGACGGCAGCAAGGTATGGCAGGCCTTCCACGAAGGCCGCCTGCGCGAAATCCGCAACTACTGCGAAACCGACGCCGCCAACACCTATCTTATGTTCCAACGCTTCCGCCTGATGAGCGGCGCAGCCGATGCCGATGAATACGAAATGGAAATCAGGCGGCTCAAAGGCTACCTGAAAACTCAAGAAGACAAAGTGCATTGGCAGGAATTCCTGGCCGCATGGCGTTGAAATACAAACCAAAAGGCTACCTGAAATTTCAGGTAGCCTTTAGTCAGATGATTTCACATAAATCCAAATAGTCCGGCGATTCATGCCCGGCAAAACCACAAACCGCCCCCATACTTCACGCCCAACACATGGATTTCCTCTTTGAACTTCTGCTCCGTCTCGTCTTCCTCCCCATAGAGGCGCTGTTTGAGTGGATACTGGAAAACACATTCAGCCGATACCCGAAGCTCGCCTTCGGGCTCATCTGCCTGTTTACGCCGCTGTGCCTTGCCCTCAGCCGGTGGCACTTCGGCACGCTGGTTTGGTATGCCTGGCTGCTTGCCCCGATAGCGGCCATGTTGCTGGCTCTGCCCATTATCTGCTTGTGGCATGCCATCAATTATGTGCGGTTGCGGCACACTCCGCCCGTCGCCATCCCGAAAGCTGGCAAACGGCGGAAACGCTGAGCCCAACCGATGCTGTGTCTGCTTAGAACAACAGCAGATGGCTTTCAAGAGGCTACCTGAAAATGTAGCTTCAGCAAAATGGGATGATGCCTTGGCCGGCTAAGGCTGAGTTCCGACCAAGCTAAAGTTTCAGGTAGCCTTGTTTGTATTCGCGAATCAATCCCTTCTACCGTATCATCTTTCAGGTAGTCTGCCCAAGCCCGCCGCCGTAATCTGCTAAAATCTGCCTGTTTCTATTTCCCTCGCGAGGATTTCCCATGACCGACCGCAACGAACAACTCTTCACCCGCGCCAAAGCCGTGATTCCCGGCGGCGTGAATTCGCCTGTGCGCGCCTTCGGCAGCGTGGGCGGCGTGCCACGCTTTATCAAAAAGGCTGAGGGCGCTTTTGTGTGGGACGAAAACGGCAAACGCTATATCGATTATGTCGGCTCGTGGGGGCCCGCTATCGTGGGGCACGCGCATCCGGAAGTATTGGAAGCGGTGCGCGAGGCAGCCTTGGGCGGGCTGTCATTCGGCGCCCCCACTGAAGCCGAAATCGTAATTGCCGAAGAAATCTGCCGCTTGGTGCCCAGCGTAGAGCGGCTGCGGCTGGTAAGCTCCGGCACCGAGGCCACCATGTCGGCCATCCGCTTGGCACGCGGCTACACAGGGCGCGACCAAATCGTGAAATTCGAAGGCTGCTACCACGGCCATTCCGACAGCCTGCTCGTGAAAGCCGGCAGCGGCCTGCTCACCTTCGGCCACCCATCCTCCGCCGGTGTGCCCGCCGATTTCACCAAACATACTTTAGTGTTGGAATACAATAATGTAGCTCAGCTGGAAGAAACCTTCGCCCAAGCCGGCAGCCAAATCGCCTGTGTGATTTTGGAGCCGTTTGCCGGCAATATGAACCTGGTGCGCCCAACGCGCGAATTCATCCGTGCCCTGCGCGAGCTGACAGCCAAACACGGCGCGGTGTTGATTTACGACGAAGTGATGACCGGCTTCCGCGTGGCGCTTGGCGGCGCGCAGTCTCTGCACGGCATCACGCCGGATTTAACCACCATGGGCAAGGTCATCGGTGGCGGTATGCCGCTGGCGGCGTTTGGCGGCAAGCGTGAAATCATGGACTGCATCTCGCCATTGGGCGGCGTGTATCAGGCCGGCACGCTCTCTGGCAATCCCGTAGCCGTGGCGGCAGGCTTGAAAACGCTGGAAATCATCCAGCGCCCGGGTTTCTACGAAAACCTCACCGCACGCACCGAGCAACTGGTACACGGGCTGAAACAAGCGGCAGCGCAAACCGGTATCGCCTTCACTGCCGACAGCGTGGGCGGCATGTTTGGTCTGTATTTTTCAGGTAGCCTGCCGCAGAACTATGCCGATATGGCCGCCTCCAATATTGAAGCCTTCAAAACCTTCTTCCACGGCATGCTCGACCGCGGTGTGGCCTTCGGCCCCTCAGCCTACGAAGCGGCATTTGTGTCGGCAGCACACACGGAAGAACTGGTGGCGGAAAGCGTGGCAATCGCAGCAGATGTGTTGGCATACATGGCTTCTTAATCTGTACGCGGTTTAAAGGCTACCTGAAACGAAATGCTGCGTTGAAGCTTATGTTTTCAGGTAGCCTTTAAAACATCCTATGTTCAGCCGCTGCTATAATGCGGCATCTTTCCAACCTATACCGAAACAAAACCATGGAAAATCCCGTTCCAATCAAAAAAGCCGTCTTCCCCGTGGCCGGGATGGGTACGCGCTTTCTGCCCGCCACCAAGGCCAGTCCCAAAGAAATGCTGCCGATTGTGGATAAGCCGCTGATTCAATACGCAGTGGAAGAGGCCGTAGCCGCCGGCTGCACCGAATTGGTGTTCGTTACCGGCCGCAACAAACGCAGCATCGAAGACCATTTCGACAAAGCCTACGAGCTGGAAACCGAGCTGGAGCAGCGCCACAAAACCGCGCTGCTCTCACATGTGCGCGATATTTTGCCGCCCGACGTTACCTGCCTGTATATCCGTCAGGCCGAGGCCTTGGGCTTGGGGCATGCCGTGCTGTGTGCCCGCGCGGCGGTGGGCAACGAGCCCTTTGCCGTGATTCTGGCCGACGACCTAATCGATGCGCCACAGGGCGCGATTGCGCAGATGGCCGAAGTGTACCGCCAAACCGGTAACAGCGTGCTGGGCGTGGAAACCGTAGCACCTTCGCAAACCGGCTCCTACGGCATCGTGGAAGTGTCGCCGTGGCAGCAATATCAGCGCATTCAAAGCATTGTGGAAAAACCGAAGCCGGAAGAGGCGCCGTCCAACCTGGCTGTGGTGGGGCGCTACATCCTCACGCCGCGCATTTTCTCCCTGCTGCAAACTGTAGGGCGTGGCGCGGGCGGCGAAATCCAGCTCACCGACGGCATCGCCAAGCTGTTGGAACACGAACCGGTGCTGGCACACGCTTTTGCGGGCAAACGCTACGACTGCGGCAGCAAACTGGGCTACCTGGAAGCCACGCTGGCCTACGGGCTGAAACACCCGGAAACTGCGGAAGCATTCCGCACTCTATTGCAGGAATACAGTCAGGCAAAAGTGTAGCAATCCGCCCATTCTGCATCTCAGGCTACCTGAAGCGCTGCTTTCAGGTAGCCTGTTTTTGCATGCAGCACAAATTGGTTTGGTATAATTGCGCCGTTTGTTCGGCTGCAGCATGAATTGCTGCGGCTGCCGTATTCAACATTTTGTTTGTAAAGATTTTCATCATGGCCGGTTCTTCTGCCTCGCTGCGTTTGAAAAGCGTCAACTTCCTCGGTATGGCCTTGTTGTTCGGCGTGTCCTGCTATTTCATCTATTGGGGACTGGGCTATATACAACACCACCATTCCGCGCTATTCATTCTCGCGGCGCTGTTCGGCATCTTTATGGCGTTCAACATCGGCGGCAACGATGTGGCCAACTCCTTCGGCACTTCAGTTGGCGCCGGCACGCTGAGCATCCCGCAAGCGCTGGCTGTGGCAGCAGTGTTTGAAGTGAGTGGCGCAATGCTGGCCGGCGGTGGTGTGACCGACACCATCCGTAACGGCATTGTGGATTTGGGCAGCATGTCGCTGGAGCCGGTGCAGTTTGTCTACATCATGATGGCCGCGTTGGCTGCCGCCTCGCTGTGGCTGCTGTTTGCTTCGCAAAAAGGCCTGCCGGTATCCACCACGCATTCCATCATCGGCGGCATCGTGGGCGCAGCAATGGTTTTGGGCTTTTACAACAGCGGTTTGGCTGGCTTGAACATGGTGCGCTGGGAAAAAATCGGCGAAATTGCCATTTCCTGGGTGCTCTCGCCGCTCTTGGGCGGGGTCACTTCCTATTTGGTGTTTAAAAACATCAAAACCTATATCCTGGGCTACAACGTGGCCTCCAGCCGCCATGTACAACGCCTGCGCAAGCAGAAATTGGCTTACAAAAAAGAACACAAAACTCGCTTCGAGCAGATGAGCGAATTGCAGCAGATGGCCTACACCGCCACCATCGTGCGCGATGCCCAGCTTTACAACGAAGGCAACTACCAGCCCGAAGAGCTGGTATCCGACTACTATCGCGGCCTGCACGAAATCGACTGCCGCAAAGACGAAATCAATGCCTTCCGTGCCCTACGACTGTGGGTGCCACTGGCGGGCGCAGTGGGCGGCATGGTGATGGCCGCGATGCTGCTGTTTAAAGGCCTGAAACACCTCAACTTAGGCCTGAGCACGATGGATAACCTGTTAATCGTCGGCATGGTGGGCGCGGTATTGTGGATGGGCACATTTGCCTACGCCCGCACCCTGAAAACCGGCGCCAACCTCGACCGCGCCACCTTCATCATGTTCAGCTGGCTGCAAGTATTCACCGCCTGCTGTTTCGCCTTCAGCCACGGCTCAAACGACATCGCCAACGCCATCGGCCCGTTTGCCGCCATCATGGACGTGCTGCGCAGCGGCACCATCGGCAGCAGCGGCGACATTCCGCCGATTACCATGCTCACCTTCGGCGTGTCGCTGGTGGTGGGGCTGTGGTTTATCGGTCGGGAAGTGATTGCCACCGTGGGTGAAAACCTAGCCAAAATGCACCCCTCTTCCGGCTTCGTGGCCGAGCTATCCGCCGCCACCGTTGTGATGCTGGCCTCCGCGCTGGGGCTGCCTGTATCCAGCACCCACATCCTCGTGGGCGCCGTGCTCGGCATCGGGTTGGTCAACCGCAACGCCAACTGGCGACTGATGAAGCCAATCGCCCTAGCTTGGGTGATTACCGTGCCGGCCGCCGGCCTGCTGGCTTCGATTTGCTTTATTGTGCTGAACGCGGTGTTTTAGCGAAAAGGCTACCTGAAAAGGTCCTAGCATGTTTCAGGTAGTCTGCTGCTCGTACGACCCAACTGTGAAAAGGCTACCTGAAAACCATTGCTCAGGTAGCCTTTCTCTTATGCAGCCAAACTACGGCGCAAGCCGCTCTTTAATCCACTTATCGCCCTCCAGGCGGTATTGGATACGGTCGTGCAGGCGGCTGGGACGGCCTTGCCAGAATTCCACCCGGTCGGGAATCAGCAGATAACCGCCCCAGTGTGGCGGGCGCGGTACGTGCAGGGGGTGTTTCACCGCTTCGGCCGCTGCACGTGCCACGATGATGCTTTTGCCGGCAATCACGCTGCTCTGCTCGCTAGCCCACGCGCCCAAACGGCTGGTGTAGGGGCGGCTGGCGAAATATTCGTCTGAAGATTTGGCGTCCAGTTTTTCCACCCGCCCTTCGGCGCGCACCTGCCGCTCCAGCTCCGGCCAGAAAAAGGTGAGCGCGGCAAACGGATGTGCCGCCAGCGCGCGGCCTTTGCGGCTTTGGTAGTTGGAGAAAAACACAAAGCCCCGGTCGTTCACCTCTTTCAACAGCAGGATGCGGCTGTTGGGCCGGCCAGCCTCATCCACCGTGGCCACGCTCATGGCGGTGGGCTCTTTGACGGCGGAGTGGATGGCTTCGTTCAGCCATTTTTCAAACTGCGGCAGCGGCGTATCGGCACAATCGGCCTTGGAAAGCTCCTGCTTGCTGTAGTCTTCGCGGATATCGTGCAAATCCATCGGTTTCTCCTTTCTCAAATTGCTAACTGATAAACACTATCATCTTGAAGTTATTAAAAGATTTTATTCACCATCCGGTGCGGTTTGGCTATAATAGCGCAGTTTCGGTTTTTGGGATAATCCGCCATGCAGCTTACCGCCATCGGCTTGAATCACCAAACCGCTCCGTTAAGCATACGTGAGCGGTTGGCTTTTGCTGCCGCCGCGCTGCCTGAAGCATTGCGTGAGCTGGTGGGCAGCCGCACGGCTGAAGAAGCCGTGATTTTGTCCACCTGCAACCGTACCGAACTCTATTGCGTGGGCGAGCCGGACGATATTGTGCGCTGGCTGGCCGACTACCGCAAGATTCCCAACAGCACGCTGGAACCCTATCTCTACCGCTACCAAACCGAAGCGGCCGTGCGCCACGCTTTCCGCGTATCCTGCGGGCTAGACAGCATGGTGCTGGGCGAGCCGCAGATTCTCGGTCAAATCAAAAACGCCGTGCGCGTGGCGCAGGAGCAGCAAACGGTGGCTTCCACCCTGCATGCCCTGTTTCAAAAAACCTTCGCCATTGCCAAAGAAGTGCGCACCAGCACGGCAGTAGGCGAGAATTCGGTGAGCATGGCCGCCGCCGCCGTGAAAATGGCCGCCCGCATTTTCCCCGACATCGGCGAATTGAATATTTTATTCGTGGGCGCGGGCGAAATGATTGAATTGGTGGCCACCCATTTCGCAGCCAAATCGCCGCGCGGCATCACCGTAGCTAACCGCACCACCGAGCGTGCTCAAGAATTGTGCAACAAGCTGGCCTCGCCTGCCTCCGCCTGCCCGTTGAGCGAACTGCCGCAGCGGCTGCATCAATACGACGTGATTGTGTCCTCCACCGCCAGCCAGCTGCCGATTATCGGCAAAGGCATGGTGGAACGCGCCCTGCGCGAACGCCGCCACCGCCCCGTTTTCCTGCTCGACTTGGCTGTGCCGCGCGATATCGAAGCCGAAGTAGCCGATTTGGGCGATGCCTATCTTTATACGGTAGACGACATGATGCAGGTGGTGAGCAGCGGCCAGGCCGCCCGGCAGCGCGCCGCCGCCGAAGCCGAGCAGATGGTCAACGCCAAAGTGGCCGAATTCATGAGTTGGCAGCGCCGCCGCCAAAGCGTGCCGCTGATCCGCGCCCTGCGCGACGAAGGCGAACGCGCCCGCCGGCAAGTGCTAGATAACGCCACCCGCCTACTGGCTAAAGGCGTGCCCGTCGAAGAGGTGCTCGAGCGGCTTTCGGTACAACTCACCAATAAACTCCTGCATGCGCCCACCAGCGCGCTTTCCAAAGTGGACAACCAAACCGCCCACCTCACCGAGGCCTTGGTGCAGGTGTACGGCTTGGATAAGCCGCGTTCTTAAAGGCTTGGTTGCCAGTTAGAAGAGGCTACCTGAAAAACTTCAGGTAGCCTCTTTACATATGCAAAACCATCGCATTTTCAGGCAAGCTCCCACACGCATTGCCCGCAAATCCACTATACTACGACTCTCTTCCCACTCCCCCGCATTACCCCGGAAACTATGAAAAAATTCCTCCTCAGCCTCCTCATCTCCCTTGCCGCCCTCCCTGCGCTCGCCTTCAGCACCGCAGAGCTCACCGCTCAGCTGCAAGCCCCGCAGAGCGTGCAGGGCGGGTTTACCCAGCAGCGCTTTTTGCGCTCGATGGACAAACCCGTGCAAACCAGCGGCCGCTTTGCCCTGCGCCCCGGCCGCGGCCTGTTTTGGCACCTGCAAAAACCGTTTGACATGAAACTGCGCGTGCGCCGCGACGGCATCAGCCGCCAAGACGCGCAAGGGCAGTGGCGCGCCAACGGCAGCCAAACCGCACAGGCCGCACAAGTAAAACTTTTCATGGCCGTACTCGGCGGCGACACCGCCGAATTGCAACGCCACTTCAACCTCGCCCTTTCCGGCAACGCCCAACAATGGCAGCTCACCCTCACCCCGAAAACCGCCGTCATGCGGCAAGTATTCAACAAAATCGTCATCAGCGGCGGCCAGCTGGTGCAGAAAGTGGAGCTGGACGAAAAACAGGGCGACCGCACTGTGATGCAGTTTAACCAGCTGCAAACCAACCAGCCGCTCAGCCCCGCCGCCCAGCAGGCCTTGGGCGAATAAACCAACCCGACATTGCTTTTAACGACACGAAAGCGGTGTTTTCAGGTAGCCTGCTCATACCATCTGAAACCAACCGAAGGAGTCATCATGAAAACCATCAAGCAATATACTGTTGATGCCTTTACCAACCAAGTGTTCAGCGGTAACCCTGCTGCCGTTTGCCTGCTGAACCAGTTTCCGCCCGACGAATTGATGTGCCGCATCGCCGCCGAAAACAATCTTTCCGAAACCGCATTTGTCGTGCCGCAAGGCGAAGATTTTGCCCTGCGCTGGTTTACGCCAAAACGCGAAATCGATTTATGCGGACACGCCACGCTTGCTACCGCCTTCGTTATCGATCGTTTTGTGCCATCTGAGCGCAGCGAATGGCATTTCCACACCCGCGGCGGTGTGCTAACCGTGTGTAAAGAAAACGGGCAATTTGCCATGAATTTTCCGGCCTTCCCGTTAAAGCCGGTTGCAATCCCAACCAATATCGCCGATGTGTTGGGCTGCACCCCCAAAGCGGCGTATATGGGGCGGGATTTATTGTGCGTATTTGAAGACGAAGCTCAAATTCGCGCCATAAAACCCGACTTTGCCGCCATGCTCGAACTGGATGGCGAGTTGCTGCATGTTACCGCTCCCGGCAAAGATTACGACTGCGTTTCCCGTTCGTTTGCCCCCAAATATGGCGTGGCAGAAGATCCGGTATGCGGCACCGGGCACTGCCATATCTTCCCCTACTGGGCAGAACAACTAAGTAAAAATGAGCTTATCGGCTATCAAGCCTCGGCACGCGGCGGGGTGCTGCACGGGCAGCTCAACAGCGGGCGCGTCATCCTAAGCGGCCAGGCTGTGCTGTTTGCCCAATCAGAAATTTTCATCTGAACAAACCGCCGCCGTGACCATAAGGATCTGCACCCAACAACCCCCCCGCACGAATATGCCGAAATATCGAACCCAATAGCCCAACCTGCTATTTTAATGTTTTCAGGTAGCCTTAAAGGCTACCTGAAAACCACCCATCCCTTATCCAGTATCCAATCCGAAACCATGCCCATCCTCCCGCTTTTAAACCGCTCCCCCGATTCCCCGTTGGCCGAAGGCTGGACGGCCTCGCAGTTTTCCGCCGCCACGCTCTCGCTGGTCGCGCGTTTGCGTGCGCACAAGGTGCAGGCCGCCGCGCTGTGGTTCGACGATGCGGCGCGCTTTGCTTCCGCGCTGCTGGCCGCTTGGCTGGCGGGGGCGGAGGTGTATCTGCCGCCGAATCTGGCGGAGGAAAACCGCCGTTGGGCGGAAGCGGGCGGGGCGGTGTGGTTGAGCGACGTGCCGGAAGTTTCAGACGGCCTCTGGCTGTACGACGGGGCGGCGGAGCAGGCGGCCGCGCCGGCGGAAGCGTTTGAATGGCCGCGTGAAAACGTGCTGTATCTGAAAACTTCCGGCTCTTCGGGCGAGGCGAAGGTGGAAACCAAAACGCGCGTGCAGATGCAGGCCGAAGCGGCGGCGTTGGCCGAAAGGCTACCTGAAAGCTGGCGCGGCCTGGCAGCCGTGGGCAGCGTGAGCCCACAGCATTTATACGGGCTGACCTTCCGCGTGTTCGTGTCGCTGGCGGCAGGCTGGGCAATCGGGCGGCGGCAGTGCGTGTATCCCGAATTGCTGCTGGCCGATTCGCGCCGTGAATGCGTGTGGATTGCCAGCCCCGCGCTGTTGAACCGTTTGGGCGAAGGGCGCGATTGGGCGCGGCTGCGGCAAAATGTGCGCGGCATCATCAGCGCGGGCGGGATGCTGCCGGAGGCCACCGCCGCGCTGCTGCAAGAGAAGCTGGGCTTTGCGCCGCACGATGTGTACGGCAGCACGGAAACCGGCGTGATGGCGCTGCGGCAGGGCGGCGCTTGGGAGCTGCTGCCCGCAGTGGAGGCTTCGGTGAACGAAGAAAATATTTTTCAGGTAGCCTCGCCGTGGAGCGGCGGGGTGCGGCAAACTGCCGATGCGGTACGGCTGGACGACCGCCGGCTGGAGCTGCTCGGCCGCCAAGACCGCATCATCAAGCTGGAAGACAAGCGCGTGTCGCTGGCGCAGCTGGAGCACGATTTGCTCGCCCACGCCTGGGTGGCCGACGCGCATTGCTCCCGCCATCCGCAGCACGGCCGGATTGCCGCCTGGGCGGCACTTTCCGCCGAGGGCATTGCCGCGCTGCGCGAACAGGGGCGCGCCGCCGTGGTGCAAACCCTGAAACAGCATCTGGCCAAAACGCAAGACACCGCCGCGCTGCCGCGCTATTGGCGTTTCGCCGCCGCCCTGCCGCGCAACCCGCAGGCGAAAATCCGCGAGCAGGATTTTCAGACGGCCTTTACCGTGCCGCAAACCGCGCCGCAATGGGCTTTGCTGCACGAAAACGCAGAAGCGCGCGAATATGCGTTTGAAGGCACCGTGCCGCTGGATTTGGCTTGGTTCGGCGGCCATTTCGCCGATTTCCCGCTGGTGCCCGGCGTGATCGAAGTGCAGTGGGCGATGGATTTGGCGGCACGCTTCGACTGGGGCAGAAAAACGGTGCAACACATCGAAAACCTGAAATACCAACACTTTGTGCGCCCGAACGACACGGTGCAGCTCACGCTGCGGCACGACACGGCGAAAAACAAAATCCATTTCGCCATCAGGCAGGGCGACACGCCTTGTGCTTCGGGCAGGGTGGCGTTGCATGACTAGGCTCGCGTGGCTGTATGCCCTGCTGCTGGCCTTCGCCACCGCATGGCTGGGCTGGGGGATAGCGCAAGGCGGCCGCCTGCAAACCGACCTCACCGCGCTGTTGCCCGCCGATGCGCAGGTGGACGCGGTGTGGCGCGCGGCAGACGAAGCGGGCGAAAAACAGCTCAACGGCCAAATCCTGCTCTTGGTGGGCAGCGAAGATGCCGACCGCGCCTTTGCCGCCGCCGAACAAGTGGCCGGCCGCTGGCAGAACAGCGGCCTGTTCGCCGCGGTGGACAGCCGCTTAAACCCCGATTTGGCGCAACTGCGGCAGGAAATCGGCCGCCTCGGCGTGAACGCCCTGCCGCGCGAACAGCAGCAGCTGCTCTTGCACGACCCCGCCGCCTATTTCCAACAACGCGCCGAAGACGCGGCCAACCCGTTTGCCGCGCAAATCGTGCCGCTGGAAGACGACTGGCTCGGCTTCGCCCGCTTCGTGCAGCAAAAACAGCCCTCCGGCCGCCTGCAATGGCACAGCGGCAACGGCATGATGTATAGCGAACAAGACGGCATCACTTGGGTATGGCTGCGTGCCAGGCTACCTGAAAAAGCCGCCGCCGATCAGGCCGAACGCCTGCTGCCGCTTCTGGCCGATTCCCGCGCCCAAGCCGAGCGTGGCGGCTACCGCCTGCTGGCCGCTGGCGGCGCATTGTTTGCCGCCGAAGCCAAAACCCAATCCGAACGCGAAAGCGGCCTAATGTCCGCCATCGGCCTGTCGCTCACCTTCGCCCTGCTGTTGGCCGTGTTCCGCAGCCCGCGCGTGTTTGCGCTGGTGTTGCCGCTGGGCGCGGGCATGCTGCTCGGTGCGGCGGCCGTGGTGGGCGCGTTCGGGCAGATTCATATCCTCACCGTCGTGATCGGCACCAGCCTGGTGGGGATGCTGGTGGACTTCCCGCTGCACTGGCTCACGCCCTCGGTGTTTTCTCCCGACTGGGCGGCCAAAGAGGCCATGCGCCGCGTCCTGCCCGCCTTCCTCGCCGGCTTGGGCATCACCGCTACCGGCTACCTGCTGCTTGCCTTCACCCCGCTGCCCGTGCTGCGCCAAACTGCCGTGTTTTCCGTGGCCGCGCTCGGCGGCGCGTTTGCCGCCACCGTGCTCCTGCTGCCACCGCTGTTCTACGGCTACCGCCCCCGCGCCGCCCGGTTTGCCGCCGCCATGCACAAACTCGCTGCCGCCCGCCTGCACTGGCTGCTCCTGCCCATCCTGCCGCTGGCCGCCGCAGGCTACCTGAAAACCGATTGGCGCGACGACATCCGCGACTGGGCGGCCTTATCGCCCCAACTCATCGCCGAAATGCGCCAAGTGGCCGACATCAGCGGCAACGACACCGGCGGCCGCAGCATCCTCGTGCAGGCCGGCAATGCAGACGAACTCTTGCGCCGCAGCGCGCAAGTGGAAGCCGCCCTGCAACCCTTGGTCGGCAAAGGCGAACTCGGCGGCGTGCAGTCGCTCAACCAATGGCTGCTGCCCGCCGAAGAGCAGCAAGCTCTGCTCGCCCAACTGCGCCGCCTAGCCGAACAGCCCGCCCCGTCGGCCGAGCCCATGCTCCAGCTCGGCCTGAAGTCCGACACCATCCAAACCGCCCTGCAACAGGCCGCCGCCCAGCCCGTCGTCCCGCTTGATCAAGCCTTAAGCGGGCAAACCGCCGAAGCCTGGCGCACCCTCTATCTGGGCAACATCCAAGGCCAAGAAGCCGCCCTCGTGCGCGTGCAAGGCCTGAACGATGCCGCCGCCGTGCAAACCGCACTCTCCGAGCTGCCCTGCAACCAAGGCGGCACCTGCGCCCGGCTGGTGGACAAACGCTCCCGGCTGAACGAACTCTTCCGCCACACCCGCAACCACGCCGCCTGGCTCAAACTCGCCTCCTTCGCCCTGGCCTGGCTCGTGCTGTGGCGCATCTTCGGCGCACGGCGCGGCAGCCTCATCCTCGCCGTGCCCATGATTTCCGCCGCCGCCACCGTCGGCCTGCTCGGCTGGCTCGGCCTGCCCATCAGCCTGTTCGCCATGTTCGGCCTGCTCTTGGTGGCCGCCGTGGGCGCGGACTACGCCGTCTACGCCCTCACCGCCCGCGAAACCCCCGCCGCCAAACTCGGCGGCATCCTCCTCGCCGCCCTCACCACCGCCATCTCATTCCTGCTGCTCGCCATCAGCACCACCCCCGCCGTCGCCGCCTTCGGCATCACCGTATCGCTCGGCGTGGGGCTGAACGTATTGCTCTCGGCCTGGCTGCTGAAGAAGGAAGGCGCGGGGCGGGAGGCCGTCTGAAAAGGCTACCTGAAAGCATGAGCTTCAACGGAATGGATCGATATTTTGGCCAAGTCAAGTTGGAGTTTCTTCAAAGCAATTAAAGATGGCTTTAATCAACTGAAAAGTGTGCTGCCGATATTTGATTGCAATTGTTGGCACAGCATTCAAAACTCATCGTTAAGATTTAAGGATAAGTAGATGCAAGAACAGGAGAATAATAAAGAACAAGAAGCAGAAGACAATGACGCCATGGCCAAGCTGCAAGATGTGTTCAGCCTTGACTATGACCAAGCTCATCCCGACAAAATCGATGCCGACATCCGTGCCAATACGCAGGCGTCGGGAACCAATATGTGGGTATTGATGTTTGCCATTGCGGTGGCGAGTATCGGTTTGAATGTGAACAGCACGGCGGTAGTGATTGGAGCAATGTTGATTTCCCCGTTGATGGGGCCGATCGTCGGTGTGGGTTACGGTTTGGCGGTAGGCGATACTGCACTGATCCGCCAAGCGGTGCGCAATCTTACCGTATGCGTTGCCATCAGTTTGGTTACCGCCACACTGTATTTCCTGCTCACTCCGCTGAAAGAAGCGCAAAGCGAGCTTTTGGCGCGTACTCAGCCGACCATCTGGGATGTATTGATTGCCTTTTTCGGTGGTGGCGCAGGCATTGTGGCCCTGACCCGAAAAGAAGGAGGCAACGCCATACCGGGCGTGGCAATTGCCACCGCACTGATGCCGCCCCTGTGTACTGCGGGTTACGGATTGGCACACGGTAACTGGCACTATTTTTTCGGTGCTTTTTATCTGTTTTCCATCAACTGTGTATTCATCGCTTTTGCCACCTTGCTGGTTTCCAAACTGCTCAAGCTGCCGCGCAGGGGGCTGGTAACCGAATCCAAACGCAGGCTGCACAGTATTATTATTACTGCCATCGTGCTGGCTGTGATGATTCCGAGCGGCTATATGGCCTCAGAGTTGGTACGCCAGGAATTGTTCAACACCAAAGCCAACGCCGCCATCGCCACCGTGCAGCAGCATGAAGGGTTCTTGGTGCTGCGTAAGATATTGAACCACAAACAGCATGCAGTCGAGCTGATTGTCAACGGAACGGGAAATGCCGATAAAATTACCGCCCTGCTGGTTAAAAGTCTGGAAACGGCAGGCGTGAAAGAGCCGCAAGTGAAAATAGCCTATGCGGGGGGAGACGGTGAAGAAACAGAAGAAGGGTTGACAGACAAAGCCGCTAGTAGCGTAGATACAGCAGTACTGAGAGAAATAAAGGCCCAATATCCCGAAGCGGAAAAAATCGTTGTCGGACGCAGCGTGGTTTGGGAGAAAACGCAAACGGCACCCACTACACAGGAGCAGCCTGAAAGCAGTCAAAACAAACCGGCGGACATCAATAACAATATTGTCGTGGTCTTGCTCGAATTCACCCAACCTCTGCCCGCCAAAGACCACGAACGGTTACAGGCGTGGCTGAACCAACGTTATGAAGGTACAGCGGTGCGCTTGTTGATTAATACCAAAGTTTTGGACAAATAGGCCATCCCTCAAATATTTCGCCTGAACCCCGGAGGCTAGCTAGAACTTTTCAGGTAGCCTCCCCTAGTGTGCATTATGAATGACGAAACCCGCCCGCTACTACAAAAAGGCCGTCTGAAACTTAAACCCATACGGTTTTATATATTGATGCCGCGCAAACCTTATCCCACGATTTTCAGGTAGCCTTCCAGGCCGTCTGAAAGGCTACCTGAAACCCACACCCCCATCCTTAAGGAGACCAAACATGTCCCAATCCTGCGATATCGCCATCATCGGCGCCGGCCCCTCCGGCGCAGTCGCCGCCGCCCTGCTGCTCAAACACGGCTTTTCCGTGTGCGTGCTCGAAAAGCAGCATTTCCCCCGCTTCGTGATCGGCGAAAGCCTGTTGCCGCACTGCATGGAATTCATCGAAGAAGCCGGTTTCCTACCAGCCGTAGAAGCCGAGCCCAGCTTCCAGTTTAAAAACGGCGCTGCCTTCACTTGGGGCAACCGTTACACCTATTTCGACTTCACCGACAAATTCACCCCCGGCCCCGGCACCACCTACCAAGTGCGCCGCGGCATCTTCGATAAAATCCTGATCGACGAAGCCGCCAAACAAGGGGCGGACGTGCGCTTCGGCTACGCCGTTACCGCCTTCGACAACAGCGGCGACACCGCCCGCCTCAGCGTGGAAACCGACAACGGCGAAGCCTACGAACTTACCGCCCACTTCGTACTCGACGCCAGCGGCTACGGACGCGTGCTCCCCCGCCTGCTCAACCTCGACACCCCGTCCGACCTGCCCATGCGCGAAGCCCACTTCACCCACATCGACGACAACATCACCGACCCTGATTTCGACCGCAGCAAAATCCTCATCTCCACCCACCCGGTGCACCGCGACGTATGGCTCTGGCTCATCCCCTTCGGCGACAACCGCTGCTCCATCGGCGTGGTCGGCCTGCCCGAACGCTTCGCCGGCCTGGGCGATTCCGAAGCCATCCTGCGCCGCTACGCCGCCGAAATCCCCATGCTCGTGCGCATTTTGGGCAAGGCCCAATGGGAAAACGACTTCCCCTTCCGCCACATCAAAGGCTATTCCGCCAACGTCAAAACCCTGCACGGCCGCCACTTCGCTCTCTTGGGCAACGCCGCCGAATTCCTCGACCCCGTCTTCTCCTCCGGCGTTACCATCGCCATGCACTCGGCCAAACTCGCCGCCGACCTGCTCGCCCGCCAGCTCAAAGGCCAAGAAACCGATTGGCAGCGCGAATTCGCCGAACCGCTGATGACGGGCGTCAACGCCTTCCGCACCTATGTGAACGGCTGGTATGACGGCAGCTTCCAAGACGCCATCTACGCCCCCAACCGCAACCCCGAAATCAGCCGCATGATCAGTTCCATCCTCGCCGGCTACGCCTGGGACAGCAACAACCCCTACGTGGAAAAATCCAAACGCCGCCTCAAAGCCCTGGCCGAAACCGTGGGTGTGCAGCAGTGCGAATAAGCGGATGAATTTTCAGGTAGCCTGCATCCCACACAGGGGCTACCTGAAAACCCAGTTTTAACGCTATTAAACCAAGCCCTCCCCATGTATATCGGACGCTTCGCCCCCAGCCCCACAGGCCTCTTGCACATCGGCTCGCTACTCACCGCCCTGGCTTCCTATGCAGATGCCCGGGCGGCGGGCGGGCGCTGGCTGGTGCGGATGGAAGATCTCGACCCGCCGCGCGAAATGCCCGGTGCTGCCGCCCATATCCTGCGCACCCTCGAAGCATTCGGCTTTGAATGGGACGGCGAAGTGGCCTACCAAAGCCGCCGCCACCATCTCTACCGCGCCGCCCTGCACAGCCTGCAGCAAAGCGGCCTCGCCTACCCCTGCTATTGCAGCCGCAAACAATGGCATGCCCAAGCGCGGCAGGGCGTGGACGGCTTCGTTTACAACGGCGCCTGTGCACGGCTCGCCGCCCCGCCGCCCAAAGCCGCCGGCAGAGTGCCCGCCTGGCGGCTGCGCGTGCCCGATGAAACCGTCACCTTCACCGACGGCATCGTCGGCCGTTATGTACAAAACCTCGCCCGCGACATCGGCGATTTCGTCCTCCTGCGCGCCGACGGCCTGTGGGCCTACCAGCTCGCCGTGGTGGCCGACGACGCCGAACAAGGCATCACCCACATCGTGCGCGGGCAGGATTTGCTCGTGTCCACCCCGCGCCAAATCTGGCTGCAACGCTGCCTCGGCCTCCCCACCCCGCACTATGCCCACCTGCCCCTGCTCACCAATGCCGAAGGGCAGAAATGGTCGAAACAAACCCTCGCCCCCGCGCTGGATTTACACCACAAAGAAGCCCTGCTGCGCCAAGTGATGGGCTACCTGAAACTGCCGCCTGCGCCCGCAGTGGATAAACCGCAAGAGCTGCTTGGCTGGGCAGTGCAACACTGGCAGCTGCAAACCGTGCCTATCCGGCCGATAGTAGCTGAGGCAGCAGTAGATAAGGCTACCTGAAACTTTCAGGTAGCCTCTCAGTGATAGTGGATTCAAATAAGAATGCTACTGCGTTACTCGCCTTGCTGTACTTCCTTGTACTATCTACGGCCCGCCGCCTTACCCCATTCTCATTTTAATCCGCTATATAATATTGGCTTCTCCCCCACACGAGCCGAATCGTGAGCTTTTTCGAGCGTTTTATTCATGCCTTGCTGTTTGAAACCGGCGCGGTGCTGATTTCTGCCGTGGCCGTGCTGCTGTTTGGGCTTTCCCATGCCGGCACGGCGTTTGGCATGAGCGTGGCGGTGTCGGTCACGGCGATGGTGTGGAATTTCCTGTTCAACTGGGGGTTCGACAAAATCTTCACCGGCCGGCGCGAGCGGCGCGGTTGGGGCGTGAGGATGTTGCAAACCGGCGCGTTTGAAGGCGGGCTGCTGTTTTTCACCACGCCGCTGATTGCCTGGTTCCTGCAAATTACGCTGTGGCAGGCACTGCTCACCGACATCAGCCTCACCCTCTTGATTGTGCTCTACTCCCTGGTCTACAACTGGGCGTTCGACCACATCCGTGCCTATTGGCTGGCCAGTCGGCACAAGGTTTCCTAGCCGCCAGATTTTATTCTTTGTATAGATGGAGTAAAATCCGCCCAACATTCCAACAGGCTACCTGAAACAGCCGAACCCTTTTCAGGTAGCCCTAATCTTTATCCAAAATTCAAACACACAATTATGGACAACAAACAACAACTGCAAGAAGGCCTTGCCGCCCTCGGCCTCAACCTTTCCACCGCCCAGCAGCTTTTGCTGCTCGAACACGCTTCGCTGCTGCAAAAGTGGAACCGCACTTACAACCTCACCGCCCTGCGCCGAAACGACCAAATCATCAGCCGCCACATTCTCGACAGCCTCACCCTGCTGCCCTATGTGAAAGAGGCAAAAACCCTGATGGACGTTGGCTCCGGCGGCGGCATGCCCGGCATTCCCACCGCCATCTGCCGCCCCGACCTTCAAATCACCCTGCTCGACGCCAACACCAAAAAAACCGCATTCTTGCAGCAAACCGTGATTGAGCTTGGCTTGAGCAACGTTACCGTGGCCGCCGGCCGTGTGGAAACCATCTACGATAAAAAAGTGGACGTGGTCACCAGCCGCGCTTTTGCCGAGCTGGCCGATTTTGCCGCGCTCACCAAACACCTGCTCAACGAAAACGGCTACTGGGCCGCCATGAAAGGCGTGTATCCCTACGAAGAAATCGAGCAGCTGCCCGCGAATATCGAAGTGGTGTCTGCCGATAAGCTCGATGTGCCCATGCTGGAAGCCGAGCGGCATATGGTGATTATGCGCCCCAAGCGTGCATGAAATCGCACTTAGCCTGAATTTTCAGTTTCCCCCAACCCCTTCCCATAGAAAGGCCAGATGATGAGCGCTACCGTTATCGCCATAGCCAACCAAAAAGGCGGCGTGGGCAAAACCACCACCGCCGTCAATCTGGCCGCTTCCCTGGCCGAACGCAAACAACGCGTACTGGTGGTGGATCTCGACCCGCAGGGCAACGCCACCACCGGCAGCGGCATCGACAAAAGCAGCCTGCGCAGCGGCACCTATCAAGTGCTGCTAGAGCAAGCCGCAGCCGCCGATTCCCGCCTCAAAAGCCCGCACGGCCGCTACCACATCCTCGGCGCCAACCGCTCCCTGGCCGGCGCCGAAGTGGAGCTGATTCAGGAAATCGCCCGCGAGATGCGCCTCAAAACCGCCATCAAGCCGCTTTTGCCGGAATACGACTACATCCTCATCGACTGCCCGCCCACCCTCACCCTGCTCACCCTCAACGGCCTCGTGGCCGCCGACCGCCTCATCGTGCCCATGGTATGCGAATACTACGCCCTCGAAGGCATTTCCGACCTCATCGCCACCGTGCGCAAAATCCGCAAAGCCATCAATCCCAAGCTCGACATCCTCGGCATCGTGCGCACCATGTACAACCCGCAAAGCCGCCTGTCGCTGGAAGTGGGCGAGCAGCTGGAAAAACACTTCTCCCGCCTCGTGTTCAACACCATCATCCCGCGTAACGTGCGCCTGGCCGAAGCCCCCAGCCACGGCATGCCCGCCCTGGCCTACGACCCAAAAGCCAAAGGCAGCATCGCCTATCTGGAACTGGCCGACGAAGTCATCGCCCGCTGCAAAGCGGCTTAAGCCAACAGCGCAGGCTACCTGAAACCTGCCCTCTCAATATCGCGTGATCCATGTACTTCGCAAATACTTGGCACAAATTTAACTTCGTGATCACCCCACAAGAGTTTGAGGCCATATTCGGCCGGGATGATTATGAGTTTGTTATCCACAACACCCGCGTGGGCATCGATTACACCCACACCGAAAAGCAGGAAATCTTCGCTGCCTATCGCTTGTATTTCGAGAAAATACTGCGCAACGAAGCAGAATATGACCATAAAACGCTGAATACCATCGTAGACACAATGCGGCAGGGGATGATCGACCAAACCAGCAAGCTGGCTTTCCCGGAAGTGGTGCTCGGCGGCAAGGTATCGGAAGAATACAAACTCGTGCGGAGCAAAGAGCCCTTTATGGAGCTCGATCCCTTCTATCTGCTCTATCGGCAAGGCAAGCAGCAACTCTCCACCGCCTACTTCGAAAGCCAAAATGCTTTCGGCCTACAACTGAGCTACCCTAAAACCATCAGCCTGGCCGATAAAAACGACAATCTACGTGGCAACTATTCCACCGACGCCTACCCGATGTGTGCCATCTACCAAGACATCGTTAAAAACATCAAGAAAACCAGCCATAAAGCCAAACTGATGAAGGGCGAACTGCTCCTTAAACCGAATTTTTGGATTTCCGACCAAGCCAAAGTGCAGGTGGGAAAGCATTATTTTTTCCAGCAACACCAGATGGTTTTTCTTTAGCGGCAGCCATACCCCTTTACAACCCCATGGCTACAACACTTTCAGATAGCCTCGTAAACATAGCAGGCTACCTGAAACCCCGTTTGACAAGCCTCGCCCCACTTTGTAAAGTCCCATTTTCCCACCACCATCACGGAGATGCCCATGCGCACCCTGTTTAAAGCCCTTGCCGCCTTCGCCCTTACCCTGTTTATTGCCGCCTGTTCCGGCGGCGGCACGCCCGAAAAAACCGCCGAACAATTTATCCGCAACGCCTACAACGGCAACGGCGACGCCGTGGTGGCCATGCTCTATATCCCCGCCGATGCCAAACCCGGCGAAAAAGAAATGGTAGAAGGCAAAATGCGCTCCTCGGCCGCCGAAGTGAAAGCCAAAGCCGAAACACGCGGCGGCGTGAAAAACATCACCGCCGAACCCGCCGAAATCGACCAGCAAGACCCAAACCGCGCCCGCGTGAAGCTCACCATCGAATTCGGCAACGGCGAATCCACCACCGACCGTGTAAGGCTGATTAAAATAGACGGCAACTGGAAAGTACAAGTCTTCTAACCATGCGCCGCCGCCTCATCCCGATTGCCGCCTGCCTGCTGATTGCAGCGTGTGCGGCAATCTTTTTTGCCGGCCGCCCGGCCTTTTCAGGTAGCCCCAGCGCCGATACGCCGCTGCCTGCCCGCACCGCCATCCTGCCCCCGAACGGCCTCCTGCAGGAAGGCGACTGGGTATTCCGCCACGGCACCGCCACCGACAGCCGCTTCATCCGCGAGCTCAGCCGCAGCCGCTTCTCCCACATCGGCATCGTGGTACAAACCCGGCCCGAAGTATGGATTGCCCACGCCACCACCGACGACGACCCCGCCCATCCCAACCAAGTCCTGCTCACCCCGCTGGCCGAATTTGCCGCACCCCGCCTTTCCCGGCAAACCGCCTACGCCCGCCCCCGCTTCCTCAGCCCCGAACAACGCCGCGCCAGCGCCCGCCATGCCGCCGCCCAGGCCGGCCGCCCCTTCCGCCTCACTGCCCGCGCCGAACAGCCCTACTACTGCACCATCCTCCTGCTTGATGCCGTGCGCACCCAAGCACCCGTCTTCAATCCGCCTTGGCAAAATATCGACCTGGCCGTATTTCGCGGCGAATACCTCTTCCCCGAAGCCTTCGTCCAAAGCGATATCGAATGGCTCGCCGTCATCCCCACCCAAGCCGCCGCCGATGCCCGCTAAAGCCGCAAACCTGCCTGCCACATGTTTTCAGGTAGCCTCATCCCGCTTTGAGGCTACCTGAAAAAATCAACCAATCAGTCTTGCTGCACCCACGCAGCATAAGGATTACGCCCAATCCATCACAATACACTTTCTCACCCTCCCAATCTACTTAATAACGCACAGGCATACAAAAGGCTACCTGAAATCTGCAAACCATTTCAGGTAGCCTTCATCACACTCTGCCTGCCCTACGTGCCATTTCGCCCAAGACAGGCAGGCGGCGGGATTAGCCGTGCAGGGCGCGCTTGTCAGCGGCCAGGGCGGCTTCGTGCACCACTTCCGACAGGGTCGGGTGGGCGTGGACGATGCGGGCGATGTCTTCGCTGCTGGCGCAGAATTCCATGCCCACCACGCCTTCGCTAATCAGCTCACTCACCATCGGGCCGATCATGTGCACGCCCAAGATGCGGTCGGTTTTGGCATCGGCCAGCACTTTAACCGTACCCTTCGCTTTACCCAAGCCCATAGCACGGCCGTTGGCGGCAAAGCCGGACGTGCCTTTTTTGTAGTCCACGCCTTCGGCTTTGAGCTGCTCTTCGGTTTTGCCCACCCAGGCGATTTCCGGATCGGTGTAAATGACCCACGGGATGGTGTTGAAATCGAGGTGCGGTTTCTGGCCGGCGATGCGTTCGGCCACGGCCACGCCTTCGTCGCTGGCTTTGTGTGCCAGCATCGGGCCGCGTACCACGTCGCCGATGGCCCATACGTTGGGCAGATTGGTGCGGCATTCTCCGTCCACCACGATGAAGCCGCGCTCGTCTTTTTGCAGGCCGACCGCTTCGGCATTCAGGCCGTGGGTGTTGGGCACGCGACCGATGGCCACGATGAGCTTATCGAACTCGGCAGTTTGCGCTTCACCTTTGGTATCGTTGTATTCCACCACCACTTTGCTGCCGCTGGTGATTTTGTTCAGTTTCACGCCCAGCTGGATATTCAGCCCTTGCTCGCGGGTGAAGTATTTGAACGCTTCTTTGGCAATCTGCTGATCGGCAGCGCCAAGGAACACGGGAGCGGCTTCCAAAATGGTGACTTCTGAACCCACGCGTTTCCACACCGAGCCCATTTCCAAACCGATGACGCCAGCACCAATCACGCCGAGCTTGGCCGGCACTTGGGTCAGATTCAACGCGCCTTCGTTATCCAGCACGTTCACATTGTCGATATCCACCAAGGGCAGCGCGCGCGGGGTGGAGCCGGTGGCCACGATGATGTGTTTGCCTTCAACCGTGGTTTTTTCGCCTTTGTTATCCACTTCCAGCTGCCAGAAATCGCCGTTTTTGCCCACGAAAGAGGCCGTACCGAACAGGCTGGTTACTTTGTTTTTCTGAAACAGGAATTTAATCCCGCCGGTGAGCTTGGTGACGATGCCGTCTTTGCGTTCGATCATCTTGGCGGCATCAAACTGCACATTGCCCACGGTGATGCCGTGTTCGGCAAAGTCATGCTGCGCGGCATGGAAATGCTCGGATGATTGCAACAGGGCTTTGGAAGGGATGCAGCCCACATTCAGGCAGGTGCCGCCCAAAGCGGGGGCATCACCGGCCTTGTTCACGCCGGCATCAATACAGGCGGTTTTGAAACCCAGCTGTGCGGCGCGGATGGCGGCAACATAACCGCCGGGGCCGGCGCCGATTACCACTACGTCGAATTGAGACATTTGAAGCTCCTTTATGTGTGAAAAGCGGGGGTGAGGAAAGAATCAGCCGCTTAGCATGGGAACGTTGGCATCACTCCGTGTTAAGCGGCTGTAAGATTATAAAATTACTTAGGTGCGGAAGCGGATTGCCCGCCGCCATCCTTCAAGGCTCCGTGTCGATTTGCATATTCCTGCAGATCGGTCATGGCCGCCTGCACAGCTTCCAAATCCGCCCGAACGGCAGGCAGTTCGGTAGGTTTGCCTTGTTTGTCCCAGGCGGACATCACAGGATCTCCTTCACCATTAGCATTATGGATGGCACTGAATAGAATGCTGCCGCTGCCCGGGTAGTAGGTGCTGAGGATAACGTGCTGTTTGTCGGCAGCAGGGCGCACCCACATCATCGGTTTGCCGTCGTTATAGAAGAATACAACTTCGCCTTCCAACTCAGAATCGCTGTCGCGGCCTTGGATAACCAGGCGACCGTCGCGGTATAAGCTCATCCAACCGTCCAGTTTACCTTGGATGAATTTTCCGGCGGAAGATACCGTGCCATCCTCCTCTTTCCACACCACCAGGCTGTCGTTCACATCGGTGGAGAAATTTTTCGGATCGCCGTCTTTAGAGAGAATGGCGGGCAGAATCTGCGGTTTGCCGCTGTCTTGGTAGAAGTCCTGCACCACTAAGCGGCCGTCGGGCATGGTGCCCAACACTTCGCGGTAATAGCCGCCGGCGCTGGGTTTGTCGGTGGGTTTGGAATCTTTGTCGAAATAAATCACCTGCTTCTCAGCGGCAGGCTGATAGCCTTCCACGGCTTTGGCGGCAGCGGCTTCAAGCTCTGTTGCATCGGCAGGCAGGGCCATAGCAGGCGCCTGTTGGCCTTCGGCTTGACCGGCAACCGGGCTGGAAGCAGCCGGCGGCGCAGATGCCGCATTGTTTTGGCTATTGTTTTGATTGGGATTGCAGGCGGCCAGCAATAGAGCCGTTGCCACAATGGCAAAGAGTTTGTTCATAGAGTTCCCCATTGGAATTGGTGAGTATCCGCGCGATTGGCAGATTGATGCAATTCTATAGCCAAACACATTATTTTTCCATACGGGATGCTGCCCGCAGCACCATAGCAAAAGGCTACCTGAAAACTTTCAGGTAGCCTTTTGATGGATTACACCGGTCTTAGCGCAGGTGTTTGCTCATCAAATAATTCACACGTTGGAGGCCTTCGCGCAGCTGGGTTTGCACCTCTTCTGCCGTGGCGCTGCTGCCGTCTTCTTTCCAGAATTCGGTTTTAACCGCATCCTCTTTGCCCACACTTTGCATCAGCTTGTTACCGTTGGCGTAGTAGTAGGTGCGCACCAAGCCGTTTTCAGTGTGGTTGTCGATTAGCTCAAACATCGGTTTGCCGTTTTCGTAGAAACCTCTCATTTCAAAGGGCATGTCTTTCACATCCGGCTCGCCCGCAATGCTCAACACCAGCTGGCCATTTTCAGCATACATGCCGGCACGTTGCGATTTGCCGTCATGAATTTCGGCAAAATTAGTGAGGCGGCCTTCGGGGGTGTACCACACCACCAAGCCTTCAATCACGTCGGAACTGAAGTTTTTCAGCTCGCTGTCTTTAGCGATGATAACCGGGTTAATCTGCTTGGTGCGGCTGTCTTGATAGAAATCCTGCACCACGGCGCGGCCGTCGGCAGTGCGGCCGATCAGCACGCGGTAGTAGCCGCCTTTCATCGGACGGTCGGCAGCGTCGCCGTCGGCATCGTAGTAGGCAATGATATTTTCTTGCGCTTCGCGTTGGCGCACGGCGGCAGCCGCCTGCTCGGTACGGGCGGAAAGCTGGTCGGCACGGGCGGGGAAGGCATTGCCGCTGCCGGTGGCGGCGCAGGCACCAAGCAAGGCAGACAATACAGCGGCGGTAAGAATATTTTTCAGCATAGTGGGTTTACTCCTAAATAAAAACGCTGGGTGGCGCGCAGTCTACACCAAAAGATAAACGGCGTGTTTACATGAGAATATTTTAGCTTGTTTTATATGAATATTTTTAAGCAACTATGATTAATTTCGTTGAAATTTCAGTTTTCAGGTAGCCTTTCTTCGTTTGAGGCTACCTGAAAAGATATTGAGCCTATTGCGAACCTATGTCTCGGGCACATTATCCCAGTATTCCCAGCCATCCAGCTGCTCACCATCTTTGTAATAGCCTTTAGCCGCCAAACGGCCATTATCATAATAATCTTGCCAAAGGCCGTCTTCGAGACCATGTTTATACATACCTTTTGATGCAATCGTGCCGTTTTCATAATAAGCCACAAATAACCCATGCCTTATCCAGTGTGTGCCATCTTCCGACAAATATCGGGTATACCGATATTTAATGTTTCCATTATCGTCTAAGATTTCTGCGATATGCAGATTTTTCAACGTACTATCTATCATTCCGCCATCCTCTAAATAACTATCTGAAATCTAGATAAGGCTATGTAACAATAAGCGTCTTTAATTTCGTGCGCAGTAAACTCGTTATCAATAAAAAGCTGATTTTTCAGGTAGCCAGAAACTCAGCTAAAACAGCTTAGTTACCCAACCTATCCCACTCCTTCAACAACCGCTTCACCGACACCGGATACGGTGTCTTCAATTCCTGCGCAAACAGCGACACTCTCAATTCTTCAATCATCCATTTAAATGCGGCAAGGTCGTCTGAAATGGGTTGTCCTTGTTTTACCAAGCTGTCGGTTTTCTCCTGCCACATTTGTTCCAGCTCTTGAATATCGGCTTCGCGGGCTGCGTCGCGGGTGGGGTTGCTGCTGTATTTTTCGAGGCGCAGGGTCATGGCTTTGAGGTAGATGGGGAGGCGCGGCCATTGTGCCCACGGGGTGCGGGTGGCGAAGCCGGCGGCGAGCAGGGTTTGCAGGCGTTGGCGCATGAGGTGGGTGAGCGGGTGTTTGCCGAGTTTGCCGTTCAGTTCGGCGTAGGCGGCGGCGGTTTCCTGCAAGTAGCGGCTGAGGGCTTCTTTGACGGCGGGCAGGCGGCTGCGGGCGCGTTTGATTTGTTCTTTGAAGGCTTTTTCGTTGCGCGGCAGCTCGTCTTCGCCGATAAAGGCGCGGTCGCAGACGGCTTGGGTGAGGTCGTCGCGCAGGGTGTCGGCGTTGATGTGTTTGAGCAGCATGGCGGCTTGGGTAAAGCCTTGGATGCCTTTGTTCAGGTCTTTAATTTGTTCTTTTAGTTGTAGTTTCATGAGTTCGATCACGCCTAATCGGTGGGCTTGTTCGGCGGCGGCGGACGTGTCGAACAGGCGTAGGGCGATGCGGCCATCTTTTTCTTTTTGCAGGCCGAGGTAGCCGGTGAGCTGTTGTTTGCCGCGGGCGAATTTGATGGATTCGGGCAGGATGCCGATGTCCCATGCAGTAACGTTGTCGCGCTCGAATTCTTGGGTGTTGTCGCGGAAGGTGGTAGCGGCGGCTTTGCCAAGTTGTTGTTGGATTTGGATTAAATCGCGCCCCATGGCTAATTCTTGTCCGCCGTCGTCGATGATGCGGAGGTTGAAATAGCAGTGTTCGGGCAGCCTGAACGCGGCCCATTCGTCTTGGTTGATTTGCTCGAGTATGCGGAGGTCGCCTGCGGTTTTGGCGATGGCTTGGGCGAGTTGGGGCAGGATGGGGGCGTTGCGGTCGGGGTTTTGGCTTAAAAATTGGGTGATGAATTCGGGCACGGGCACGCAGATGCGGCGGATTTGTTTTGGCAGTGCTTTGATTTGTAGCTGGATTTTCTCGCGTATCATGCCGGGCACGAGCCATTCGAGGGCGGCAGGACTGATGCGGTTGAGCACGGTGAGCGGCAGGGTGAGGGTAACGCCGTCGAGCGGGTGGTGCGGCTCGAAGCGGTAGCTGAGTTTGAATTTGCCGTCTGCGGTTTGCCAGTGTTTGGGGAATTGTTCTTCGGTGATGTGCGCGGCGGCGTGCTGCATGAGGTCGTCGCGGCTGAGGAATAACAGGTGCGGGTTGTCGCGCTCGGCGGTTTTGAGCCAGGCTTGGAAGGTGCGGATGTCGGCGAGAGGGAGGGGTTTCAGACGGCCTTTGGGGGGTGCAGGCTGCTTTTGGGGTTTGGGCTCGTCTGAAACGTTTTGTAGGGTGTGTGAACTCGGTTCACGCACGCGGTTGTCCATATCTTTGGAATCCGCGTGCGTGGCTTGCGCCACACATTCTACGTTGTGCTTTTGAGATTTTAGGACATCTGCTGCATCTGCTCGTGCTAATAAGATGAGTTCGCCGGCAGTCTCAGCATCGGGATAGTGCACCAAGCCTGCTTCGTCAAATCGCGCCATTACGCCACTTTGTAATGTCGCCCATTCTTCGGCAGAACCGATGGACGGGTCGCATTGCTGCTCGGCAATCAAGGCAACGATTTTGCCGTGCCATTGTTTGCTGTCGATAGTTACACGGTCACCCAGCAGTATCGGTTTACCGTCGACGTAGCATAGGGAGTTTTCAGGTAGCCTTTGAGCTTTGGGATCGTCTGAAACCGTTGAGGTTGCGGCACTCTGTTCCCTCTCCTGTGGGAGAGGGGTAGGGAGAGGGTTTGTTGCGGCTGCGGAAAAGTTGTTTTGTGTGGTAACTGTTTTGCCCTCTCCCCAACCCTCCCCCACGGGGGAGGGGGTTGGTTGCTGCGGATTTTCAGGTAGCCTTCGGGGGTGCAGGCTGCTTTCGGTGTGCAGGCCGCCTGAAACCGCATCCGCCGTATAAAAATCGGGCAGCCGTTTGTGATAAAACGTGAACAGGGCTTCATCATCGACCAGTACATCCTGCTTGCGCGATTTGTGTTCGAGTTCGGTAATTTCCTTAATCAGCTTTTTGTTGTGGACAAAAAATTCTGCTTTCAAATCGCATTCCTGCGCCACTAGCGCGCTGCGGATAAAGATTTCGCGCGCTTCTTCGGGGGCGATTCTGCCGTAGGACACGGGGCGGCGCGGTAAGACGGTCAGGCCGTAGAGCGTAACCCGTTCGCTGGCGATGACTTCGCCGCGTTTTTGTTCCCAGTGCGGTTCGAAATAGTGGTAGCGGACGAGGTGCGGCGCTTCCCGCTCGATCCATTCGGGCTGGATGGCGGCCACATCGCGGGCATAAAGTTTTGTCGTTTCAACGAGTTCTGCCGCCATCACCCATTTGGGTTTGACTTTGAACAGGGCGGAGGCGGGGAAAAGGTGGAAGCGGCTGCCGCGCGCGCCGGTATAGTCGTTGCCGTCGGGCGATTTCATGCCGACGTTGGCGATGAGACCGGTGAGCAGGGCACGGTGGATTTGTTCGTAGCCCGCTTCTTTGGCGGCTCGGATTTGGGCGCGGTGTTGCTTCTTATCCAGTTGTTTTTGTTTGAGTTTGGCGGATAGGTCTTGGTCGCCCGCATTTTCAGACGACGTAAGCTGTTTGGCTTCGGGAGGCCGTCTGAAAGCGGCTTCCTTAGTGGTCAAACCCATTTCAATCGCGGTTTGGGCAAGCTGGTGGTGCAGCTCGCGCCACTCGCGCATCCGCAGGTGCGACAGGAAATATTGGCGGCACCACTGCACCAGCTGCTTGTTGGACAAACCTTTGTCGCGCTCGCGCTGGAAACTGTCCCAAATGTTCAGGTAGGCAAGGAAATCCGACTGCTTGTCGGTAAAACGCTCGTGTGCCTTGGCAGCGGCATCCCGCGCTTCCAGCGGCCGTTCGCGCGGGTCTTGAATCGACAGCGCAGACGCGATCACCAATATTTCCGCCATGCAGTCGTGCTTCTTCGCCGCCAACAAAATGCGCGCGATTTTCGGGTCGATGGGCAGACGCGCCATTTGTTCGCCGAGTTTGGTCAGTCCGTTGTGTTCATTAACCGCCCCCAATTCCAGCAACACCTGAAATCCATCATTGATATACCGTGAATCGGGCATTTCTAAAAATGGGAATGCCACCACGTCGCCCAGTTTCAACGCTGCCATGCGCAGGATGACGGCGGCCAGGTTGCTGCGGACGATTTCGGGGTCGGTGAATTCGGGGCGGCTGTTGAAGTCTTCTTCTGAAAACAGTCGGATACACACGCCTGCGGAGACGCGTCCGCAGCGGCCGGAGCGTTGGCGGGCGGCGGCTTGGGAGATTTTTTCGACATGAAGCTGCTCTACTTTTGCCCGTGCGGAATAGCGTTTGACGCGCGCGAGGCCGGTGTCGATGACGTATTTGATGCCCGGTACGGTGAGCGAGGTTTCGGCGACATTGGTTGCTAACACGATGCGGCGTTTTGCGCCTGAGGGGTGGAAGATTTTGTGCTGCTCGGCGTGCGACAGGCGTGCGAACAGGGGCAGGATTTCGTCGTTGCGGCGCAGTGTGGATTTGCGCAGGGCTTCGGCGGCTTCGCGGATTTCGCGTTCGCCCGGCAGGAACACCAAAATATCGCCTTCGCCGTGTCGCGCTAATTCGTCCGCCGCATCGACAATCGCGTCGGTCAACTCCACTTCTGCGTCGTCTTCGTCTTTGCTGGTCAGCGGGCGGTAGAGGATTTCGACGGGATAGGTGCGCCCGCTCACTTCCAGCACGGGCGCGCCGTTGAAGTGTTGGGAAAAACGTTCTGCGTCTATCGTTGCCGAGGTGATGATGACTTTCAAATCAGGGCGGCGCGGCAGGAGCTGTTTCAGGTAGCCCAGCAGGAAGTCGATGTTCAGGCTGCGTTCGTGTGCTTCATCGATGATAATCGTGTCGTAGGCGGCGAGGTAGCGGTCGGTCTGCGTTTCCGCCAGCAGGATGCCGTCGGTCATCAGTTTGATGCAGGCATCACGCGAGGTGTGGTCGGTAAAGCGCACTTTATAGCCGACCGCACTGCCGATTTCCGATTTCAGCTCTTCGGCAATCCGCTCCGCCACCGACCGCGCGGCCAAACGGCGCGGCTGGGTATGCCCGATCAGCCCCGCCGCCCCGCGTCCGAGTTCCAAACAAATCTTGGGCAGCTGCGTGGTTTTGCCCGAGCCGGTTTCGCCGCAAATAATCGTTACCTGATGTTCGGCAATGGCTTTTTTGATTTCTTCGAGCTTCTCGTGAACGGGCAGGGTGTTGTCGAACTCGGGTTTGGGCAATGCTGCCAAGCGCTTCAAAAAGATTTCGTGCGATTTTCGGTATTTTTCTTCGACTTTGGACAAGCCGCCGTATTTGTTGGGATTTTTGAAGGCGGATTGCAGGAAGTGGCGGTCTTTGGAGAGGGTTTGGGAGAAATCGGGTTGTTGCATTGCGCTGAGAAAAATTTAGGGAAAACAAAGGATGTAATTATAGCAAAAAGCGCTTAGCTATTTGATAGATAACAGGGCCATAAAGGCTACCTGAAACTTATTAATCTATAGATTAATCCATCTACGCAAAAAAACGCGACCCAACCAGAGCCGCGTTTTTATTTTTCAAACATCGTTTCAACGCAAAGCCTTATCAGCAATATCACGGCGATATTGCATGCCAGGGAAATCAATCTCTGCCACGGCGCGGTAGGCCTGCTGTTTGGCAGCGGCCAAATCGTCGCCCAAACCCACCACGCATAACACGCGGCCGCCGTTGGTAAAGGTGTGGTCGGCATCTGCGGCCGTACCGGCGTGGAATACTTTGCCGATGCGGTTGGCGGCTTCGATGCCTTCGATGATGTAGTTTTTGTTGGAACGTTCGGGATAACCCTCCGAAGCGAGCACCACGCCCACGGCGCTTTGCGCTTTCCATTCGGCTTTGGCCGTATCCAGTTTCCGATCCAGCGCAGCTTGAATCAAATCCACCAAATCGCTGTCCAAACGGCTCATAATCGGCTGGGTTTCCGGGTCGCCGAAACGGCAGTTGAATTCCACGGTATAAGGCGCACCATCTGCATCAATCATTAGGCCGGCGTAGAGAAATCCTGTAAATTCATGGCCTTCTTCGCGCATGCCGCGCACGGTTGGCAGGATGATTTCTTCCATGGCACGCTGATACACCTCAGGCGTAACGATGGGCGCGGGGCTGTATGCGCCCATGCCGCCGGTATTCGGGCCAAGGTCGCCGTCGAGCAGGCGTTTGTGGTCTTGGCTGGTGGCCATCGGCAGCACATTTGTGCCGTCCACCATCACGATAAAACTGGCTTCCTCGCCCTGCAAAAAGTCTTCAATCACCACGCGCGCACCGGCATCGCCCATTTTATTGTCGAGCAGCATTTGGTCGATGGCTTGGTGCGCCTGCTCTTCGGTTTGCGCCACCATCACGCCTTTGCCGGCGGCCAAACCGTCTGCCTTGATCACAATCGGTGCGCCTTTAGCAGCCACATAATCATGGGCGGCAGCCGCATCGGCAAAGGTTTGATATTGCGCGGTGGGGATGCCGTGCCGCGCCATAAAGGCCTTGGCAAAATCTTTGGAACTTTCCAACTGTGCAGCAGCGCGGGTAGGGCCGAACACGGGCAGACCGGCGGCGCGGAAGTCGTCCACTATACCGGCTGCCAGCGGCGCTTCGGGGCCGACCACAGTAAAGGCAATCTGCTCACGGCGGCAGAAATCAATCAGTTCCTGATGCGTTTTCAAAGGCAGGTTTTGCAGCTTGGGTTCTTGCGCCGTACCGGCATTGCCGGGTGCGACAAACACGGTTTGCACTTTGGGCGATTGTGCCAGCTTCCACGCTAGCGCGTGCTCACGCCCGCCGCTGCCGATAACGAGTAATTTCATTAGAGTATCCTTTTAAAGTAAGGTGTAATTTGTAATAAAGGCTACCTGAAAACCTGCTTCCGGTTTTCAGGTAGCCTCTTCATTGCTTTGCGTGTCTTCTAAAATTTCCACTGCACGTGTTTTCTGCCAGGCATCAATACAAGCAGCATAATTGGCCAGCGGCACAGCGCAATGCAGGCGGCAATCCAGTTGTAGATCCTGCTGCAACACTTCCACGCCATGCTGTTTGGCCAGCCGTAAAACCTCGCTCAAATGCGGGTAGTCGCAGCGCAGGGTTACCCGTTTTTCAATATTTTTTTCCACCTGCGCGGTTTGCTGCAACGCCATTTGGGTAGAGGTTTTGTAGGCATGAATCAGGCCGGGTACGCCCAGCAGCGTGCCGCCAAAATAGCGCACCACCACCACCAAAACATCGGTTAGCCCGGCCGAATCAATCTGGCCCAAAATCGGCCGGCCGGCGCTGCCGGAAGGTTCGCCATCGTCGTTGACACGAAACTGCAAACCATCTGTGCCCAAACGGTAGGCATAACACCAATGTCGAGCCTTGTGGTGTTCCTGCCGTAGTGCGTCCACATAGTTTTTCACTTCTGCTGCCGTGCGCACGGGATAGGCAAAGGCAATAAAACGGCTGCCTTTGTCTTTAAACTCAGCCTGGCCGGGTTCAGCCAAAGTGCGGTAGGTGCAGGGAGTATCAGAAGTTGACATAGCAATGGTGGTATCAGGAAATAAGCTGATTATATAAGAAACAGGCTACCTGAAAGCAGATTGTTTTCAGGTAGCCTGCTGTGTTTCACGTGAAACACGAACGCATGAAACGCTTAATTACCCAATGCCGCAGTCAGCTCCGGCACGGCTTCAAACAAGTCGGCCACCAAGCCGTAGTCGGCAATATTGAAAATAGCCGCTTCTGGATCTTTGTTGATGGCCACGATGACTTTGCTGTCCTGCATACCGGCGGTGTGCTGTATGGCGCCGGAAATACCGATGGCAATATACAGCTCCGGCGCCACCACTTTGCCGGTTTGTCCTACTTGGTAATCATTGGGTGCATAATCCGCATCTACCGCCGCGCGTGAAGCGCCGATGGCAGCACCAAGTTTATCAGCCAGAGGCAGCAACAACTCATTAAACTGCTCAACACTACCCAAGGCGCGCCCACCGGAAACCACCACTCTGGCCTGCGTAAGCTCCGGGCGGTCGGATTTCACCAGTTCGCGACTAATGAAACGGCTCAAACCCTGAGCCGGAGCGGCCTCTACCTGCACCACTTCGGCCTGACCACCGCTGGCGGCAGCTTCGGCAAAGGCAGTGGTGCGGAAGGTGAGCACCAAGGTTTCCGCATCGCTGGAAACGGTGGCAAAAGCATTGCCGGCATAAATCGGGCGCACAAAAGTTTTGTCGTCCACAATTTCGGTTAAATCGGAAACCTGCGGGCAATCCAACAAGGCGGCCACGCGCGGCAGCAGGTTTTTACCGAAGGTGCTGGCAGCAGCGGTAATGTAGCGGTAGCCCGCTGCCAATTTCACTACTAAAGGTGCAAGCTCTTCAGCCAAGCCACCGGCATAATGTTCGGCATCAGCCAATAATACTTTAGCCCCCCCGGCCACTTGTTTGGCCTGCTCGGCCACCGCTGCCGCGCCGCTACCGGCCACCAATACATGCACTTCGCCCAGCTTGCTGCCGGCAGTAACGGCATGCCGCGTGGCGGCGGCTAAATGTTGGTTGTCGTGTTCGGCAATAATCAATACAGTCATGGCTTTATCCTCAAATTACTTTGGCTTCGTTTTTCAATTTGGCCACCAGTTCGGCCACGCTTTGCACCTTCACGCCGCCGCTGCGCGGTTTGGGCTCGGCCACTTTCTGCTGCTGCAATTTAGGTGCAATATCCACGCCCAATTCTTCCACCGCAAGCTTTTCCAGCGGTTTTTTCTTGGCCTGCATGATATTAGGCAATTTCACATAGCGTGGCTCGTTCAAACGCAAATCCGCACTGACCACTGCCGGCAGCTTCAGAGCCACGGTTTCCAAACCGCCATCCACTTCGCGCACCACGGTTACTTCGTTTTCACCCAATTCCACCTTGCTGGCAAACGTACCCTGCGGCGCATTGAGCAAGGCGGCCAGCATTTGCGCGGTTTGGTTGGCGTCATCGTCAATCGCCTGTTTGCCCAGCAAAATCAGCTGCGGCTGCTCGCGCTCGGCGATTTTGCGCAGCAGCTTGGCTACGGCCAAAGGCTCCAAATAATCATCGGTTTGCACATGAATAGCGCGATCACCGCCCATGGCCAGCGCGGTACGCAGCGTTTCTTCGCACTGCTTCACGCCCAACGATACCACCACGATTTCGCTAATCTTCCCGGCCTCTTTCAGGCGCACCGCCTCTTCCATAGCAATTTCGTCAAACGGGTTCATCGACATTTTCACATTGCCGATATCCACATCCGAACCGTCGGCCTTCACCCGCACTTTCACGTTGTAATCCACCACCCGCTTTACGGCAACCAGTGCTTTCATGAAATTTCCTTTTCCTTCTATCTAGTTAGTGATTCACTTATCCGGCAAAACGGGCTGATTGTGCCGATTTAGCGGAAATAATGCAAGTATGGCTAAAACACGGCCATAAACTCCTGAGGCTACCTGAAAATCTCCTGGCTATCTTGATAAACCTGCTCAAGCAGGAGCAAACGTTCAAACACTTCCTCTGGCTGCGGCAGGCAGCCGATACCGCCCATATTCTCCGCCCAAGCCGAGGGCTGCACGCCGGTTTTTGCCGGATCGCTGTCGGTATAAATACCGATCAGCGGCTTATCCAACGCATTGGCCAAATGCAGCAGCCCAGTATCCACACCGATAACGCTGCGCGCGCCGCGCAATACATAGGCCGCCTGCAGCAGGCTGAGCTTTTCTTCCGGCACCTGCGCCGCCTCTATCTGATCCGCCAAGGCCAATGCGCGCTGCCGTTCTACCTCGCTGCCCCACGGCAGCCACACCGCCGCACCGTCTGCTGCATGCAGCCGATTCAGCAATTCCACCCAATATTTGTCCGGCCACAATTTGCTCTCACGGCTGGTGGCGTGCAAAGCCACACGGTAGTTTTCAGATAGCCCCTGCACCACCGCGCCTTCCGGCACACGCATGCCGAAATCCGCCGCGCCGTCAAACCGATAACCGAACACTTGGGCAAACAGCTCGCGGTTGCGCCACACCGCATCACGCCCTTTGGCTACCTGAAAACCTTGCGCATAAAACGCCGCCGCCCAACCCTCACGCGCGCTGTGTTTGTCCAAACCCTTCACTGGCACACCCGCTTGGCGGGCAAACCATGCGCTTTTTATCAAGCCTTGGCTGTCGAGCACGAAATCATAGCCGCCACCGGCCAACTCCTGCTTCAGCGCGCGTATCTGCCGCCGCGTATCCGCCGCAAACAGCCGTTTGCGCCACTGCCGCCATCGCATCGGAATCACCTTGGCCACAAACGGATGCAAGCGCGCAATATCGGCAAACCCTGCCTCGGCCAGCCAATGCAACTCCACCTGCGGGCAATGCTGCGCTAAATCCTGTACTGCCGGCAGGGTGTGGATAAGATCGCCCATGCTGGAGAGGCGCACCAGTAAAATCTTCATCGGAGAGAAAGCCTGTGGTTGGAACGGGTGGAATTATACAAGATGAAGCTTGATAAATAGGCCGCATTACATTTTCAGGTAGCCTTTTTCCTAGGGCTACCTGAAAACAAACCATAGCCAAATTTAATCGGAAAGACAGGCAAACATATTTCCCGTATGATGGCAGCTGCTTTATGCAGATTTCTCGGAGTTTTTATGAAACAGCGCACCCTAGCCCAATCCGTTCAAGCCACCGGCGTCGGCCTGCATTCCGGCGAGCGGGTTTTGCTTACCCTGCATCCGGCTGCCGAAAACAGCGGCATCGTATTCCGCCGCACCGATTTGGCCGGCGAACAAAACCGCCCGATCAAGCTCGTGCCCGAACTGATCAACGACACCCGCCTCTCCTCCACCATCGTTACCGAAGACGGCGTGCGGGTGGGCACAATCGAGCATTTAATGTCGGCACTGGCCGCCTACGGCATCGATAATGTGTTGATTGAATTGAATGCGCCGGAAATCCCGATTATGGACGGCTCCAGCCTGCCTTTTTTGTATCTGCTGCAAGATGCGGGCATCGTGGATCAAAAGGCCGAAAAATGCTTCCTGCGTATTTTGAAGCCAGTGGAAGTGCAGGAGCCGGGCAAATGGGTGCGCTTTACTCCGTACGACGGCTTTAAAGTCAGCCTTACCATCAATTTCGACCACCCCGTATTCAACCGCAGCAACCCCACCTTTGAAATCGATTTCGCCGGCGCATCGTATGTGGAAGAAATCGCCCGCGCCCGTACCTTCGGCTTCATGCAGGAAGTGGAAATGATGCGCGCACACGGCCTGGGCTTGGGCGGCAACTTGAGCAATGCCGTGGTGATTGACGACAATGACGTGCTCAATCCGGAAGGCCTGCGCTACCCCGACGAATTCGTACGCCACAAAATCCTCGATGCCGTGGGCGATTTATATGTCATCGGCGCGCCAATAATCGGCGCATTCGAAGGCCACAAATCCGGCCACGCCATCAATAACGCCTTATTACGTGCCATTCTCGCCGACCCGGAAAGCTACGAATGGGTCACTTTCCCACATAACCAAAACCTGCCCGCCGCTTTCCACGCCCTGCCTGCTGCAGCGTAAACCGGCAAGCAGATAAAAGGCTACCTGAAAATCAACAAACGGTTTTCAGGTAGCCTTTAATTTTGGAGTGCCACTAAGCTACATCAGCTTTCAGGTAGCCTCAAACATTGTAGGCGGTGGAAGCGGTATCGCCGCCGGTGCCTGTCCAGTTTGTGTGGAAAAACTCGCCTTCCGGCCGATCGATGCGCTCATAGGTGTGGGCGCCGAAGTAGTCGCGTTGCGCCTGCAACAGGTTGGCGGGCAGGCGGCCGCAGGTGTAGCTGTCGAGGAAGGAGAGGGCGGATACGGTGCAGGGCATCGGCAAACCATGCTGCATCGCGGCAGCAGCCACTTTGCGCCAGCCCGGCATGGCCTGCTGCAACAGGTTTTTGAAATAGGCATCGCTGCCAAGGAATACCAAATCCGGATTGGCGGCATAGGCATCGCGGATATTGCCTAAAAACGCGCTACGGATGATGCAGCCTTCGCGCCACAACAAAGCAGTATTCCCATAATCCAAATCCCAGCCGTAATGCTCACTGGCCTGACGCATCAGCATAAAGCCTTGAGCATAAGAAATAATTTTGGAAGCCAGCAATGCTTGGCGCAAAGCAGCCAGCCATTCTTCCCGCTTACCGGCCACCGGCTCGATTTTATGCTCGAAAACCGTTTCGGCCTGCACCCGTTGGGTTTTTAGGGCGGAAATACAGCGAGCAAACACTGCTTCGGTAATCAGTGTGAGCGGCGTGCCCAAATCCAAGGCATTGATACCGGTCCATTTCCCAGTGCCTTTCTGACCGGCACGATCGAGGATTTTTTCTACCAGCGGTGTGCCGTCTACGTCGTTTGTGCCCAAAATATCGGCAGTAATTTGAACCAGATAACTATTAAGTTCGGTCTTATTCCATTCAGCAAAAACAGCCTGCATTTCGGCATGGCTCATACCCAGGCCGTCTTTCATAAACTGGTAGGCTTCGCAGATAAGCTGCATATCGCCGTATTCGATGCCGTTATGCACCATTTTCACAAAATGGCCGGCACCATTTTTGCCTACCCAGTGGCAACATACCTCATCATTGGCCGTTTTGGCGGCTACTGCCTGCAAAATCGGCTTTACTGCCGGCCAAGCTTCCGGGTTGCCGCCAGGCATGATAGACGGCCCATGGCGCGCGCCTTCTTCACCACCGGAAATACCGGTACCAATAAATAAAATACCTTGTGCAGCCAGCTCAGCAGTACGCCGTTCGGTATCGGGATAATGGGCATTGCCACCATCGATGATGATGTCGCCCTTATCCAAGAGCGGCACCAGCTGCGCAATCAACTCGTCTACTGCCTGCCCGGCCTGCACCATCAGCATCACCTTGCGGGGCTGCTTCAATTGGCCGATTAGTTCTTCCAAGCTGTAGGCACCGATAATTTTTGTACCTTTGGCCGGGCCATTAAGGAATTGCTCAGTTTTAGCCGCCGTGCGGTTGTAGGCACTCACTTGGAAATCGTGATCGTTCATATTCAGAATCAGGTTTTGTCCCATAACGGCCAAACCGATAACGGCAATATCGCTTTTATTGTGAAGAGGGTTTTGCATAATGTTTTTAGATTACGAAGTTTGAAATTTAGTATCGGGGTAAGTTGAACTAAGTCGTTTTTATATCTAATTTTCTAATTTATTTTTGTTGTTTATATTGGAGCAGTATAGAAATAGTGGATTATCCAGAAAATTCATTAAAACCATTTAGATAGGATAAGTAAACCTTGTTGTTTGGTTGCCGTTCGACTGTGGATTATTGTGGAATAATGGCTGGGCTAATTGGCTGTTTGTGGATAAATCGATTATTTGCCTGCTTTGTCCGCAGAGAATAGTGGAAATAAGCCGTTGTTGTATTGAGCCAGTACCCTATCATTTAAGCAGCTGATTCCGGCGGCAATACGTTCAAATATTTCAAAGACAAAAGCTGCTGCTCGGCATCCAATTGGGTAACGGCCAGTTTCATGCGGGTTTTGGGCGGGATGTCGATCGGCACGCCGTGCACGCGGCCCACCAGCGGCAGGCCTTCGATGCGCACCAAATCTTCTTTCAGCAATACGGCGGTCAGCTCGAGCAGGTTTTCCTGCTGCATATACACCAGGCTCCAATAGGCTTCCATCTGGCGTTGGAAATCGGCGTAGACGGTGTAGGCAGCATCGAAATCGCGCAGGGCGGCAAACAGATCGCTGCTGTTTTTTTCAAAACGCGGCGGCAAATCGGGCTCGATTAAGCTGAGCAGCTGGCGCTGGTTGATGCAGTCGGCGGCGCGGCGCAGCGGGGAGGTGAACCAGCCGTAGTGCGCCAAGTTCATGCCGCTGTGCGGCTCGGATTGGGTGCTCATGCGCACTTTGCCGACGGTTTGCACGCGGAAAAGGCCGGGCAGGCCGTTCTCATCCAGCATTTGTGCCCAGGTGCTGTTGGCCAGAATCATCATTTCGGATACCAGCGTGTCGATGGGCGAGCCGCGTTCGCGGCGGCTGATGCGCACGCTGCCGTCGGGATTGAATTCGATGCCGTAGTCGTATTGCGGGGCGCGGTTTTCTTCGTAGCGATCGCGCTGTTTTTGGCGTTCGACGGCGAAGCGGTACAGCCAGCGCAGCTGCGGCTGGCAGGGGAATCGTACGGGTTCGTTTTCGGAGAGGCCGGTGTCGGCGTTGAAATGCGGCTCGATGTCTTGGATGCGCAGGTTGTGCTTGATGCTTAGGTTTTCGAGGCGGGTTTGCGGCGCTGAGGCTACCTGAAAATCCTTGTCTACTTCCACATACAGGCTCAATACCGGCCGTTTGCCTTCGTCTAGGCTGAAGGTTTGAATCCAGTTGTTCGGCAGCATGGTGATTTTGCCGCCGGGGTAGTAGGCAGTGCTTTGCCTTTGTTTAATAAGGGTTTCAATCGGGCTGTTTTCGGCAATGGCCAGCGTGGGCACGGCGATGTGGATGCCGACACGTTTGCCGCCGCCCGGCAGGTCTTGCACGGAAAGCGCGTCGTCGATTTCGCTGGTTTCGACATCATCAATGGAGAATGCGGACAAATCGGCGGCATCCGGCAGTTCGGGGACAGCGGGCACGGCGGTTTCCGGTGCGGCGGTGCCTTGTGGGAAGTGTTTGCAGCAAAAGCCGTCGAGCAGGTATTGAGGCAGCGAGCCCACGCCGCCGGTTTGCCGGGCGAGCTGATAGGCGGAAATCTTCAGTTCGGCGGCGGCTTTGGCGAAGGCTTTGTAGGTGGGCGATTGTTTGTCCGGATTGTGCAGGATGGTGCGTAAATCAGCGGCAATTTCAGCGGGCAGTCGGCCTTGTGCTAATTCTTCTGCCCAAGCGGCTATTTGTGCGTCTTGTTGTTTTTTGCGCTCGATGGCGGCCAGTGCCTGTTTCAGGGTGTCTTCCGGCGCTGCTTTAAACACGCCTTTGCCTTTTTTATAGAAATACATCGGTGCGGCATAGAGCGCAATCAGGGTGGCGGCCAGTTCGTGCTGGCTTGGAGGATGACCGAAGTAGTCGGCTGCGATGTTTTGGGCAGTAAATTCGTCTTCGCCGCAAAATTCCCACAGCAGGTCGGTGTCGATTTGTGCGGCTTCGGCCTGGGCGCGTTCGAGAAAAGCGTCCATCGGCTCGGTGAATTCCACGAAAACGTTGTTGGCTTTGATTTTGGCGCGTTTGCCATGTTGGGTGGTGGCCTGATAGGTGCTATCGTTTTTCTGCACCACAGCGGCCACTTTGAATTGGCCGCTTTCTTCGTAGAATATATTCATTTAAAAGGGGAAACCGCTTTGTCGGGTTGAAATATTGAGGGGGGCGGATTTTAGCATAGAAACAGGCAGTTTCTCAGGAAGGCTACCTGAAAGCGAGATGAAAATGCAGCAGGGTTTCTGCAAAGCCAAAATTTTTCAGGTAGCCTCTATTTAGCCGAACAATGCACCGATGGCGGCATATACGCTCAATACGGCTATCAGCGAATCCACACGGTCAAATACGCCGCCGTGGCCGGGGAGCAGGTTGCTGCTGTCTTTCACGCCGGCAGCACGTTTAAACCAGCTCTCCAGAAGGTCGCCGCCGATACCCACAAAGGTAAGTACAGTGGCAGTGAGCATGATGCCGAGCCAGGAAATATTGAAGCCGAACCAGCCGGCAGCGCGTGCCAATGAGGCATACACCAGCCCGCACAACAGCCCGCCAAACACGCCTTCCCAGCTTTTGCCGGGGCTGATGGTGGGGGCCAGTTTGTGTTTGCCCCACAGCCGGCCGAATACATAGGCAAACACGTCGGCAATCCACACCAGCATCATCACGGCCAAGAGATAAAGCGCAGATTGGCTGTTGGGGCGCAGCTCCAGCAGGGCAAACCAGAAAGGCAGCATCAGCAGCCAGCCGGCGGCCATACCTTTCCAATCGGCCTGTAACCGCCATTTGAAACGCAGCCAGGCAGGCATGCCGAGCAGCCAGAAGGCGAGCACGATTGCCCATGCCGCTGTCGGCAGCCGCCAACCGCCACTCCACGCCAGCGCCATAAACAGCGCGGTACCGGCCAAATAAGGCCGCTGCATTTGTTCCGGCATGCTGCACAGCCGACTGTATTCCCACAGGGCAAGCAGGGCAATCAGACCGGAAAACAGTGCCCACAGGCTGCTGCCGGCGGCAAACAGCATACCGAGCATCAGCGGCAGTAAAACCAGGGCGGTGAGGATTCGTTGTTTGAGCATGGTTGGGTTCTTTCAGGTGGCCTTTGGCGTATTTGTTTTGATTGCAGGATTATAAGCGAAACTGCCTTACCTATAGCTAAAACAATGATTTTTTCCTACTCGGTGGTGAGCCGTAGCAGGCAGGCCAATATAAAGTAAGCAGCGAATGCTTTAGCTATAGGAAAAGGCTACCTGAAAAACCGGACAGAGGTTTTCAGGTAGCCTTTACGGAATACGGTAGGCCTTACATCCGCGCCATTGTGGCCACATGGATAGCAGCCATTTGGTTCAGCAATTCGTGCAGCTGTTCCAGTTTTTCTTTAGAAAGCTGGCTTTCGATGTCGTCGTAGCAAGCATCGATTTTGCCGACAAAGTCGTTGAAAGTACGCTCGCCTTCTTCGGTAAGTTTGAGGTAAACGCGGCGGTGGTCGTTGGCCGGGCGCAGGCGTACCACCAGCTTCATTTTTTCCAGGCGGGTAAGGATGCCGGTAAGGCTGGGGCGCAGGATGCAGGCGCTGCGGGCCAAGTCTTGAAAATCCATCGTACCGTTTTCGGCCAAGAGGCGCAGGATACGCCATTGCTGGTCGGTGAGGCCGATTTCGTTGAGCAGCGGGCGAAAATGCGTCATCAACGCTTCGCGCGCCTGTATTAACGCAATATTTAGCGAAGAATGTTTGGAATGCTTGATCATCGCGATCTCCCTTGGTACAGACGAAGTAGTTGGCAACATTTTTGTGTGGTTTTTTATAATTAATTCCCTGTTAACGATCAGGGTATTGGTTCAGTTTATTATATAACTCAAGCCCATAATATGCGGATTATTGATTTTCTTGATTAAGGTCAAGTTATTGACCATGCTTGGCAAAATTATCTAGCTAAAAAGGATCGTCTTGACCAAAAAATCAGAATAAATCACATCAGCAAGTGTATTTTTAAAAATCTATCGTTATTAAGATAATGGTAGGCCGGATAATTATCAAGGCTACCTGAAAAAATTAGCAAAAACTTTACAAACACTGTTGCATGCTTTGCCTCATTATCAGGTAAACGGATACGGTATGCTGAAGTTGCCGGTTTTCACGCCAGAAAAAACCATATAAAAACAGCCGAACCCCAAAACGGGTTCGGCTATTTTTCAGGTAGCCTTTACTACACGCGGCTGAAAATCAACGTGGCATTGGTGCCGCCGAAGCCGAAGCTGTTCGACATCACGGCATTGAGCTTTTTGGCGATGTTTTCGCGCACAATCGGCAGACCGGCAGCTTTTTCATCTAAATTCAGGACATTGGCGCTGGCACACACGAAATCGTTGAGCATCATCAGGATGGAATAAATCGCCTCATTGGAACCGGCAGCACCCAATGCGTGGCCGGAAAGGGATTTGGTGGAGCTGATGAGCGGTACTTCTTTGCCTTCAAAGGTTTCGCGGATGGCGCCGAGTTCTTTGGTGTCGCCCACCGGGGTGGACGTGCCGTGGGCATTAATGTAGTCCACGCTGCCGCCGTGCTGGGCGAGTGCCATCTGCATGCAGCGCACCGCGCCTTCGCCGGACGGCTGCACCATATCGTGGCCGTCGGAAGTGGCGCCGTAGCCGGTGAGTTCGCACAGGATATTGGCACCGCGCGCTTTGGCGTGTTCGTATTCTTCCATCACCAAAATGCTGCCACCGCCGGAAATCACGAAGCCGTCGCGGTCGGCATCGTAGGCACGGCTGGCCTGTTCGGGCGTATCGTTGTATTTGCTCGATAATGCGCCCATGGCGTCAAACAGGGAACTCATCTGCCACGATACTTCTTCGCCGCCGCCGGCAAACACGATATCTTGTTTGCCAAGCTGAATCAGTTCGGCGGCGTGGCCGATACAGTGGGCGGAAGTGGAGCAGGCGGAGCTGATGGAATAGTTCACGCCTTTGATTTTAAACGGGGTAGCCAAGCAGGCGGCCACAGTGGAGGCCATGGTTTTGGTTACGCCGTAGGGGCCGATGCGCTTCACGCCGCTCTCGCGCAAGGTATCGGCTGCTTCCACTTGCGAGGCGGAAGAGGCGCCGCCGCTGCCGGCCACGATGCCGGTGCGTACGTTTGATACCTGTTCTTCAGTGAGCCCGGCGTGGGCGATGGCTTCTTTCATGGCGATATAGGCATAGGCGGCAGCGTTGCCCATAAAGCGCAGGATTTTGCGATCGATGTGCTCTTTGGTATCGATATTGATGTTGCCGGCCACGTGTGAGCGCAAGCCCATTTCGCGGTAGCTTTCGTCAAAAGCGATGCCGGATTTGAGCTGGCGCAGCGATTCGAGCACTTCGCGGCAGTTGTTGCCCAAGCTGGACACGATGCCGATACCGGTTACGACTACTCGTTTCATAATAATGAACTCCGTTAGGAAAGTAGGCTACCTGAAAAGTAAACGCAGAAGCTTCTATTGGTTTAAAGCCGGCGTTTTCAGGTAGCCCGTTGGCTAGAAATCGTCTGTGCTGGTAAACAAGCCTACACGCAGGCCGTTGCCTTCGTAAATCTTATGGCCGTCCACGCTCATTTCCGCATCGGCAATGCCCAGCACCAGTTTGCTGTTCATCACGCGTTTCATGTGGATGTGGTAAGTGATTTTCTTGTGCTTGGGCAATACTTGGCCGGTGAATTTCACTTCGGCGCAGCCCAAGGCGCGGCCGCGGCCAGGCGCACCCGTCCAGCCCAGGAAGAAGCCCACTAATTGCCACATGGCGTCCAAACCCAAGCAGCCGGGCATTACCGGATCGCCGATGAAGTGGCAGCCGAAGAACCACAAATCGGGGTGGATATCCAATTCGGCGATGATTTCGCCCTTGCCGTATTTGCCGCCGGTGCTGTTGATTTCAACAATGCGGTCGATCATCAACATATCGGGCATTGGCAGCTGCGCGTTGCCCGCGCCGAAAAGTTCGCCGCGGCCGCAGGCCAAGAGTTCTTCTTTGGAGTAGCTGTTTTGTGGAACGAAATTGCTCATGGGTATCCTTAATGCTGCCAAAGGCAGCTTGATATAATGGGAGAAAAACCAGAATCGTTGGTTAGCGAAGCGCTTACGGCACAATTTAGGTTTTAGCTCTAAATTAAGCATTCTATTTGATTATGCCGTGCCGCGCAATCTGGCCGATAGCTTTGCCAGCGGCATTTTAATCCTATCGGCACGGCTTGTATAACAGAAAGGCTACCTGAAAAATACTAGCTGTGTTTTTCAGGTAGCCCCTTTTATCCTTTTGGCAAGTCGGTGTTAGCGGGAGAAACTTTTTGAAACGGCGGTGATGCCGACAAATATTATTCCAAGGATTGCCTTTTGGGCAGACAGAGCAACATGATGGCTGCCGCAAAGGCCGAGATAGTGCCGATGGCCAAGGTCAGCTCCCATTCCACGAAGCCATCGCCCCAAAACATCTCACCCAATACGATAGACGATATTGCCAAGACCAACCCTAACGCCGCAGACACGCCTGCTCCGCGCCAACCGCGCTGAAGCTTCAGCCATATTGCCAGCAAAATATACGTGGCCGCCGCGGGCAGGCAGTATCCCCACAATATCAGCAGCAGGCTGGCATAAAAGTGGCGGTGTTTGGGCGAAGACAAATCCATAAACAAATCACCATTCAGCAGCGCGGTGGCTATCATCAGCCAGCCAGCCAGCAGGGGTAGGCCGAAGGCAATCAGCAGGAAGCTTTTCAGATAAGGCTTCATATTTTTCACTTCTTGGTGGCAGATTGAATTTTCAGGTAGCCTCTTGGATTGCCGAAAAGGTTTATCCTTTCAACTTCTCCAAAGCAGCCTGCACCTTCGCCATTTTCGCCTCCAATTCCGCCAAATCGGCTTTGTCTTTTTCCACCAGATGCGCGGGGGCTTTTTCGGTGTAGCCGGGTTTGGAGAGTTTGGCGTTGAGTTTGTCCAAGGCTTTTTGCAGCTTTTCGGCTTCTTTGCTCAAGCGGGCGGTTTCGGCGGCTTTGTCGATTTCGACTTTCAGCATCAGGCGCGCGCCGTTGCAGACGGCGACGGGGGCGTCTTCGCTTTCGGGCAGGGCGGCGACTTGCTGTGCTTCGGTCAGGCGGGTCATCATCGGCAGGTATTTGAGGTAGTCCGCCAAGTCGTCCGCGCTTTCGACAAACAGCGGGGCTTTGACATTAGGCTGGATGCCCATTTCGCCGCGCAGGTTGCGGATGGCGCCGATCAAATCTTGCAACACGGTCATTTGCTCGAAGGTCGTCTGAACGATTTGTTCGCGGTCGGCTTCGGGGAAGCGGGCAAGCATGATGCTGTCGGCGGTTTTGGCGTCGCACATGGGGGCGACGGTTTGCCACAATTCTTCGGTGATGAACGGGATAATCGGGTGCAGCAGGCGCAGGGCGGCTTCGAGTACGCGCAATAAGGTATGGCGTGTGGCGCGCTGACGGCTGGCGCAGCCGGTTTGAAGCTGCACTTTGGCGAGTTCCAGATACCAGTCGCAATAGTCGTTCCATACGAAGCTGTACAGGGTTTCTGCTGCCAAATCAAAGCGGTAGGTTTCGTAGGCTTGCGTTACTTGCTCGATGGTCTGATTCAGACGACCTATGATCCACATATCGGGGAAGGAGTAGCCGCGCGGTTCGGTGGCGGTTGCGCCGTAGCCGCAGTCTTGGTTTTCGGTGTTCATCAAGACGAAGTTGGTGGCGTTCCAGATTTTGTTGCAGAAGTTGCGGTAGCCTTCGGCGCGTTTGAAGTCGAAGTTTACGCTGCGCCCCAAGCTGGCGTAGCTCGCCATGGTGAAGCGCAATGCGTCCGCGCCCATGCTGGGGATGCCTTCGGGGAAGAGTTTTTTGGTTGCTTCTTCCACTTTCGGCGCGGTTTCGGGTTTGCGCAGGCCGGTCGTGCGTTTCACCAGCAGCTTGTCCAAGTCGATGCCGTCGATCAAATCGACGGGGTCGATGACGTTGCCTTCGGATTTGGACATTTTCTTGCCTTCGTGGTCGCGCACGATGCCGTGGATGTACACGTCTTTAAACGGCACTTTGCCGGTGAAGTGGGTGGTCATCATAATCATGCGCGCCACCCAGAAGAAGATGATTTCGTAGCCGGTTACCAAGACGTTGGACGGCAGGAAGGCTTTGAGTTCGTCGGTTTCAGACGGCCAGCCGAGCGTGGAGAACGGCACGAGCGCGGAGGAGAACCATGTGTCCAATACGTCTTCTTCGCGGGTCAAACCAGTTTTGCCGGCTTGTTTTTCGGCTTCCGCCTGATTGCGGGCAACGTAAACATTGCCTGCTTCGTCGTACCACGCGGGGATTTGATGGCCCCACCACAGTTGGCGCGAGATGCACCAGTCTTGGATGTTGTTCATCCATTGGTTGTAGGTGTTGACCCAGTTTTCGGGGATAAAGCGTACCGCGCCGCTGTCGACGGCTTTTTTGGCTTTGTCGGCGAGGCTCAAGCCTTTGAATTCGCTGTTAGGTTCGCCACCGTTCGGTGTGGCGGACATGGCGACAAACCATTGGCTGGTCAGCATCGGCTCAATTACTGAGCCGGTTCGGTCGCCTTTCGGCGTCATCAGCGTGTGCGCTTTGATTTCGACCAACAAGCCTTGTTCCTGCAAATCGGCAACCATTTGTTTGCGCGCGGCAAATCGGTCCAAGCCTGCATATTTTTCAGGCAGGGCAAAGCCTTGTTGCGCTTCGCCTTTGAAGTTGAACACTTCGGCGTTTGCCAGCACTTTGGCTTCCAAGTCGAACACATTAACCAAGCGCGTGTCGTGGCGTTTGCCGACTTCGTAGTCGTTGAAGTCGTGCGCAGGCGTGATTTTCACGCAGCCTGTGCCGAAGTCTTTTTCAACGTATTCGTCGGCAATCACGGGGATGGAGCGGCCGGTCAGCGGCAGGATTAATTCTTTGCCGATTAAGTGGGTGTAACGTTCGTCTTCAGGATTGACGGCAATGGCAACGTCGCCCAGCAGCGTTTCGGGACGGGTGGTCGCCACGATAACGGCTTCGGCGGGATTGTCCGCCAGCGGATAGCGGATGTGCCACATAGAGCCTTGTTCTTCCACGCTTTCCACTTCCAAATCCGATACCGCCGTGCCAAGCACGGGATCCCAGTTCACCAAGCGTTTGCCGCGGTAAATCAAGCCCTGTTCAAACAGGCGCACAAACACTTCGGTTACGGTTTCGGCACGCACGTCGTCCATCGTGAAATACTCGCGCGTCCAGTCGGCGGAACAGCCCACGCGGCGCATCTGCTGCGTAATCGTGCCGCCGGAAACTTCTTTCCATTCCCACACTTTTTCCAAGAATTTTTCGCGCCCCAAGTCATGACGGGACACATTTTGCGCGGCAAGCTGACGCTCGACCACGATTTGCGTGGCGATGCCCGCGTGGTCGGTGCCGGGAATCCAGGCGGTGTTGCAGCCTTTCATGCGGTAGTAGCGGGTCAGGCCGTCCATAATGGTTTGGTTGAAGGCATGGCCCATGTGCAGCGTGCCGGTTACGTTGGGCGGCGGCAGTTGGATGGAAAAAGAAGGTTTGGTCAAATCCATATCAGGCTGGAAATAACCTTGGGTTTCCCAGTTTTGATAGTGTTTGGATTCGATTTCGGCGGGATTGTATTTGTCGAGCATCGGAGGCTACCTGAAAATTATTGGCGTAAAGGGCGAATTATAGTGGAAGCAGATGGTTTTCAGGTAGCCCGGAGCGAGGGATAAGGCTAGCTGTAAACCATTTCTGCTTTCAGGTAGCCTTTGCCAATTTGGCAAACTATACCGGCTTCTTTTATAGTGCCATTTATTTCTCGAGGAGAACCATTTATGCACATTCTGCCTTTTTCCATGCCGGTTAAACCCTTCACCATGCGGGGTATCGGGCCGCATCGGCCGATTATGATGGATTTGGTGGCGCTGTTGCTGATACTGCCGGTGGGCGCGATATTTGTTGCGTGGCAGGGTCATGTTGCCGCCGAAATCTATCAAGACTACCAAATCGGCCAACACGCCGTGCCGGTAAACGCGCGGATCGATGGTGAATGCACCACTCGCAAATCCATTTTTACCAGCTGCAAAACTACCATCACATACCGCGGTCATACGGTGAAAAAATCCTTTAGCTTTTTCGGTACTGGCGGCGATATTTATGCCCGTGCAGTGGCCGACGCTAATGATCCATCACGCCTGACGCTGGATGTGGCGGTGGAGAAAGTGGGTAACCGCAGCATGGGTGTGTTGCTGTTTGGCGGGCTGGGGCTATTGATGATTGGCGCCGCGTTTTATGTCGCGCTGGTGCGTGTGCCGCGCTACCGCCGGATTTTGGCCGCCATCAACCGACCCGAAGCCCAGCCTTGGCAGCTGGTAGCCGTGCCCTGCCTGAGTACCGGTAATGCGGGTAAAGACGCGGTATATCAAGCGGAAATCGACGGCAAAACCCATAAGATCGGCCTCAGCTTCGGCAAACAGGAAAACCGTGCTTGGACGTTTCAAACCCCCAGCGGGCAGCACTACCTGCTGGCTTTCGTGCCCAATAGCGGCGGCGTGCCGGTGGCGCTGGATAGAAAGCTGCTGGCGGTGGCAGGCTTGAACAAGGAAGAGAAAAGCAAGCTGGCTGCCGAATTGAAGCGGGCGGCAGCAGCGGCAAAGGCAGAATGCTAGTGTGCGGTTTGGCATAAAATAGAGGCTACCTGAAAACGCATTTCCGGGTTTTCAGGTAGCCTTTCCCGCTATAATAGCGCCCGTTTTTCAATTCAACCCAAACCATGAAAACCGCCAAACGTTATCCCTTTCCCGCCTTGTTGCGCCAACGCTTGCAACTGTATTTTGCCGATCAAGCCCGGCTGCCCGGCTGCCCGGGCGAGGCGCAATTCCGCCGTTGGGCGTGGCAGGCCGTGAAATCGCAGTACCGCCGTGCCGAAATCGGCCTGCTGCTGCTCGATGAAGAAACCGCCCGCGCCTACAACCGCGACTACCGCCAAAAAGACTACGCCACCAATGTGCTCAGCTTTGCTCTGGATGAAGGCGAACAGGCTGCTTTGGCCGGGCTTTCAGGTAGCCTGCCCGTTTTGCGCGGCGACCTGGTTATCTGCCCGCAAGTGGTGGTGCGCGAGGCTGCCGAACAAGGCAAAATTTTGGAAGCGCACTTCGCCCACCTCACCCTGCACGGTGTGCTGCACCTGATGGGGCACGACCACATCGAGCCCGATGAAGCCGAAGCCATGGAAGCACTTGAAATCCGCCTGATGAATCAGTTAGGATACCCCAACCCCTACGCACAGGATGCAGACTGAAATGGACGACCACCCGGACAAGCCCGGATTTTTTGAACGGCTGTTCGGCCGCCTCGCCGGTGACAGCCCCGACTCCCCCGAAGACATACTCGCCCTGCTGCGCCAAGCGCGCGAACAGAAAATCTTCGATGAAGATACCCAGCAATGGCTGGAGAAAATCATTGATTTCCGCGGGCTGGAAGTGCGCGACGCCATGATCAGCCGCGCCCAGATGGACGTGGTGAAGGCCGGCGACAGCATCAGCCGCATTATCGCCTATGTGGTGGGCACCACCCACTCCCGCTTCCCCGTGATTGCCGACGACAAAGACAACGTACTCGGCATCCTGCACGCCAAAGACCTGCTCAAATACACCCTCAATCCCGAACAGTTCAAGCTCGAAAACGTGCTGCGCCCAGCCGTGTTCGTGCCCGAGGGCAAGCCGTTGAACGTGCTGCTTAAAGAGTTTCGCGATATGCACAACCACCTGGCCGTGGTGGTGGACGAATACGGCAGCATCAGCGGCCTGGTAACGCTGGAAGACGTAATCGAGCAGATTTTGGGCGACATCGAAGACGAATTCGACGAAGACGACAGCGCAGACAATATCTTCGCCGTTTCCCCCGACCGCTGGCGCATCAACGCCGTTACCGAAATCGAAGACGTGAACGAATTCTTCGGCACGGACTACAGCGACGAAGAAGTGAACACCATCGGCGGGCTGGTGATTAAAGAGCTCGGCCATCTGCCTGTGCGCGGCGAAAAAGCCGTTATCGGCCCCCTGCAATTCACCGTGGCCCGCGCCGACAACCGCCGCCTGCACACGCTGATGGCGGTGAAAGCCAAGCCCGAATAAGCCCGCATGATAAAGGCTACCTGAAACCGGATTTTCCATTTTTCAGGTAGCCTTTCGTGCCAACGTGCCCGTATGGTGAATGTATGCATAGAATCATAGGATATAGAGAATTACGTACAGGAAATGGCGAAGCTGTCGAGATTACCTTGTATCAGCCCTTTTTTTCCGACGAATACAAGGCATATGTTTGCCAATATAAAATAAGCAAACAGGATTATTTGGATGAGGGCAGGGTAATCGGTGAAGATATGCTGCAAGCTATTTATTTGGCCATGATCAAACTAGGTGTCATCCTGTCTCACACAGATTATTGGAAAAAGGAAAATTTATCTTGGTATGGGGACAAAAATCTTGGGTTTCCCTTACCCGATCATTTAAACTAGCGAATAGCAACTGCATTTTTAACCCCGTCGGGCAACAATTAAGCACGGGGCAAAGCAGCAAGCCGCAGGCAGTACGGCAAGGCGAGCCGACGCCGTATGAGGAAATAAGCACTTTGGCTATAATACCGCCGTATTCCAGCCCAACACACCCGAGAGCAACAGCATCACGATTTTCAGGTAGCCTTCCGCCATGTCCAAAAGGCTACCTGAAATTTATATCACAAGGATTCAAAATGGTTTTCTCCTCCCTCCTCACCCTGCTCGACGACATCGCCTCCGTGCTCGACGACGTGGCTTTGATGACCAAAGTAGCCGCCAAAAAAACCGCCGGCGTGGTGGGCGACGACTTGGCGCTCAATGCCAACCAGGTAACTGGCGTGCGCGCCGACCGCGAGCTACCTATCGTGTGGGCGGTGGCCAAGGGCTCGCTGGTGAACAAGCTGATTCTGATTCCCGCCGCCCTGCTGCTTTCCGTGTTCTCGCCCGTGCTGATTACGCCGCTTTTAATGCTCGGCGGCGGCTATTTGTGTTTCGAAGGCGTGGAAAAACTGCTGCACAAGCTGATGCACCGCCGCGACGGCAGCGCACACAGCGTGCCCGACGAATTGATCGACGAAAATGCCAAAATCAAAGGCGCCATCCGCACCGACTTCATCCTCTCCGCCGAAATCGTCATCATCGCCCTGGGCGTGGTGGCCGAATCCAGCCTCACCACCCAAATCATCAGCCTGCTGCTCATCGGCATCGGGCTCACCATATTTGTGTATGGCATCGTGGCGCTGATTGTGAAGGCCGACGACTTCGGCTTCGCCCTGATGCGCCGCCCGGCCACCGCTGCGGTTGGTAAAGCCATTATTTTGTTTATGCCGTGGTTTATGCGCGGCGTCAGCATCGTTGGCACGCTGGCCATGTTCCTCGTGGGCGGCGGCATCTTCGCCCACAACTGGGGCGCGCTGCACCATTGGCTGCACGAACACCACTGGGACAGCGGCCTCACCAGCACACTTGCCTACCTAATCACCGGCCTCGTCGTGGGCGCGGTTGCCTGCGCGGTGGTGTTGCCACTAATGAAATTGTGGGAAAAGCGGCGGCAGGATTGAGCGGCGCATAGAACAATGGAAAGGCTAACTAAAAAGTAGGCATTGATAGTACCCCTTACCCATCAAAATTAGTTATCCAGTTTATTGAGCAAGACCGTAGTTCCTCTATGGAGACAGTGAAATAATCAAATTAAGCCCGCTCATCGCGGGCTTTCTACTGTCTTTTTTATTTATGGTAATAGTTATTACAGAAATAAAAATATATATTTTCTTGTACCGAGGATGGGAAAACATCTACAAAATAACTCGGGTCTCCCGATTCAACCCTTATAACTCGCCCTGTCGCAGCATCTATCACGGATTGCCTACCAAAGGCTATCTTGTGTTGGCCGCAGCGAAAGAATACATGCCCTAGCGCATTAGTTTTATTTCCGTCTGCATCAATGGTATTAGTTAAAAGGAACCATGCGCTATCGCTACCAACAGTTTGTTTATCAATGAATACGTTTGTTGCTCCATCATATGATTCTGTGAACAGCGCCCATCTATCGGGGTCTGGGGTTGGCTGAGCTTGCGACATGACGGATAGAACAATGAAAGAACAATAAAATATCAGCTTCCTCATGGTTATCTCTATTTAATTTGTCCGAAATTGTTGATAAATGTAGAAATATCATCTTTGTTATTCAGTAGATACCGCTTCCCTTTATCTAAAATAGAGATGCTGATGGATAGAGAGTCTTGGCCTTTGATGATACCTCGGTTTTTAAGCGTAGTAATGTGGCTACTCGGGATAACGGCGAAAGATGTTTTTGTGAGCTCACGCAGGGCGAAGACATAATAGGTATTGCCGCTGTGGTTGGCTTCAAAAGATTTTTGATTGATGCTGAAACCAAAACTGCCATTGGCACGCGGCTGAGATGTTTTCACTTGGATGTGGTAATAGATATTTTCCTTTGAGGCAACAATATCAATTCCTTTATCCACCACCATCAATGAAGCATTAAATCCCCAGAATAATAGTTCACTCATCACGGCCAACTCGCCGGCTTTGCCTAAAAAGGCAGAATCTACGGGCGGAGCAATATTTTGTTCTGTAGGGTTGGCTACTCTCAGTTTCTTCAGGCGGTACACGCCACGCTTGTAGGAAACAACCTTTCCTTTCGCATCTTTTTTACTGGCAACCTTAGTAAAGACGGCGTCTTTCTTTTTCACATGAGCAGCAAGCGCTGATGATAGTTTGTTGCTGAATGTATCCGCATCCATTCCCATATTGTGATTTATTCTGACAGCTTCAATAGCAATATCAGATACATGTCCTTGCTTCCCTGGCATGTCGGCTAGGATTTTATATGTGATTTGTAAGATTTGGCTGAGATTTTCCATAAGCAGTCCTTGATAATATTAATTCCATCATGTTTGGAGCCATTTATAAATCAGGCTACCTGAAACTTTCAGGTAGCCTTTTCATTGCCTACACAAACGCTGGTTTAATCGCCTGCGGCCATCAGGTGGGCGTTACCGCCGGCGGCAGTGGTGTTGATGCTGCAGGAGGTTTCTTCAAACAGCTGCAGCACGTCCACGCCGTGTTGGGCGTTGATGATGCGCACCAGTGCACCGTCGCTGCCGGCCAGTGTCTGTTTGAGTTCCACCGGCAATTCTTCCAGGGCAACCACGTGGCTGATGCCGGCGGAAGCGGGAGTGGTTGAGGTTTCCAGCAGGTCGGGAGCCTGTTCGGCGTAGGCGGCCAATGGATGCTGGTCGGACACGAGGGCGGTGATGCCGGAGCCGGCGAGCTCAATCCAGGCGGCGAAGGCTTGCGGCAGGCTGCCGCCATAGAGCCATACGCGTTTGGGCGCCTGCCAGCTCAACACGTTGTGTTCGCCGGTGGGGCCGCGCAACACTTGCTCGGCTTGACGCAGGGTGTGTACGCGGGCGCGGCCGAGGCTGCCGGCCAAGTCCAGCTTCTGCTCTTGGGTGAGCGGCAGGCTTTGCAGCAGGGTTTGCAGGCGGTTGAGTGCGTCTTCGTCGGCCTGGCCGCTGCGGGTGAGCGGGGGCGTGCGCCAGCTGTCGAGGCGGCTGAGGCGTTGCAGGTAGAAGGGGCCGCCGGCTTTGGGGCCAGTGCCGGAGAGGCCGTGGCCGCCGAAGGGCTGCACGCCCACCACGGCGCCGACGATGTTGCGGTTCACATAAAGGTTGCCTGCTTCGATGCGGCGGCGGATGTGTTCCACCGTGCCGTCGATGCGGCTGTGGATGCCGCCGGTGAGGGCGTAGCCTTTGGCGTTGATTTGGTCGATGAGCTGGTCGAGCTCGTCGGCGCGGTAGCGGATAACGTGCAGGATCGGGCCGAACACTTCGCGCTGCAAGTCGTTCAAATTGTTCAATTCAAACAGTGTGGGCGCGATGAAGGTGGCGTTATCGGCATTTTCAGGTAGCCTGATTTGGTGGCTGGATTTGGCGATGCCTTTCATGCGGTCGATATGGCTTTGCAGATTGGCCTGCGCTTCGGCATCGATTACCGGGCCGATATCGGTGCTCAGTTCGGCGGGGTTGCCCACGCGCAATTCGTCCATTGCGCCGCGAATCATGTTCACCATGCGGTCGGCCACGTCTTCCTGCACGCACAAGATACGCAGGGCGGAGCAACGCTGGCCGGCGCTGTCGAAGGCGGAGGCAAGTACGTCAACGCATACCTGCTCGGCCAGCGCGGTGCTGTCCACAATCATGGCGTTCTGGCCGCCGGTTTCGGCAATCAGCACGGGCTGGCCACTGCGGCGGGCGAGCGATTGGTTGATGAGGCGGGCCACTTCGGTGGAGCCGGTGAACACCACGCCGTTGATGCGTTCGTCTTGCGTGAGGGCAGCGCCCACGTCGCCCGCGCCGAGCACAAGCTGCAGCACGTTGCGCGGAATACCGGCTTCGTGCATCAGCTGCACGGCGCGGTAGGCGATCAGGCTGGTTTGTTCGGCGGGTTTGGCCACCACGGTGTTACCTGCGGCCAATGCGGCCACCACTTCGCCGGTGAAGATGGCCAGCGGGAAGTTCCACGGGCTGATGGTAACGATGGTGCCCACGCCTTGGCTGTTTTCAGGTAGCGTGTGTTCGGCTTCGTCGGCGTAGTAGCGGCAGAAATCCACGGCTTCGCGCACTTCGGCGATGGCGTTGTTCAGCGTTTTGCCGGCTTCGCGCACGGCCAAGGCCATCAGCTCGGGCATGTGCGCTTCCATCAGGTCGGCCAGGCGGCGCAGCATGTTGGCGCGTTCGGCGGCGGAAACGGCAGCCCAGCTGCTTTCGGCGGCTTTGGCGGCGGCGATGATTTCCGGTACGGCGGCGGCCTCTACGAAGGCGGCACTGCCCACCACTTCGCTGTGGTCGGCCGGATTGCGCACTTCATGCGCGGCCTGGGTTGGGGCGGCCACGGCCAAAAGCGGCACGGCATGCAAGGGCGTGGCAGCGGCATTGTTCATAATGGTTTGCAGCTCTTGCAGCGTGCTTTCGTTGCTCAGGTCGAGGCCTTGCGAATTGAGGCGTTCGTTGCCATACAGATTGCGCGGCAATGGCAGGCTGTTGTTGGGATGAATGCCTTGTTCGGCCAAGGTATCGAAGGGGCTGCGGATGAGGGTGTCAATGCTGATGTTTTCATCCACAATCTGGTTTACAAACGAGGTGTTTGCGCCGTTTTCCAGCAGGCGGCGCACCAAGTAGGCCAGCAGGGTTTCATGCGTGCCCACCGGTGCATACACGCGTACGCGCCGTCCCAAGTTTTGCGGGCCGACCACTTGGTCGTACAGGGTTTCACCCATGCCGTGCAGGCATTGGTGTTCGAACTGTTTGCCTTTGCCCATTTGGTAAATGGCGGCCAGAGTGTAGGCGTTGTGGGTAGCGAATTGCGGGAATACGGCATCTTGCGCGTCGAGCAGTTTGCGTGCACAGGCCAGGTAGGAAATGTCGGTGTGGACTTTGCGGGTGTAGGTGGGGTAGCCGTTCATGCCGTCCACTTGCGCCCATTTGATTTCGCTGTCCCAATACGCGCCTTTCACCAGGCGGATCATCAGCTTCTGATTGTTGCGGCGGGCGAGGTCGATTAAATAGTCGATTACGAAGGGGCAGCGTTTCTGATAAGCCTGCACCACGAAGCCAATGCCGTGGTAACCGGCCAGGTCGGGGTCGGAAACCAGGGCTTCCATCAAATCGAGCGAGAGTTCGAGGCGGTTGGCTTCTTCGGCGTCGATGTTGATGCCGATATCGTATTTTTTGCCGAGCAGGAACAATTCTTTCAGGCGCGGCAGCAGCTCGTTCATCACGCGGTCGTGTTGGGCGCGGGAATAGCGCGGGTGAATGGCGGAGAGTTTGACGGAAATGCCGTTGCCTTCATAAATGCCTTTGCCGGCTGCATCTTGGCCGATGGCGTGGATGGCGTTGACGTAGTCTTGATAGTAGCGTTCGGCATCGGCTTCGGTCATGGCGGCTTCGCCGAGCATATCGAAGGAATAGAGATAGCCGAGTTTTTCGCGTTCTTTGCCGTTTTTCAGGGCTTCTTCGATGGTTTGGCCGGTAACGAACTGTTTGCCGAGCATGCGCATGGCGTAGTCTACGCCTTTGAGGATGAGCGGCTCGCCGCCTTTGCTCACGATGCGGGTGAGCGCATTGCCGAGGCTTTGGCCGCTGGGGGCGGCAGCGAGCTTGCCGGTAACCAGCAAGCCCCAGGCGGCGGCGTTTACAAATAAAGAGGGGCTGTTGCCGAGGTGGCTTTTCCAGTCGCCGCCGGAGATTTTGTCGTGGATGAGTTTGTTGCGGGTGGCTTTATCGGGAATACGCAGCAGGGCTTCGGCCAAACACATCAGGGCGATGCCTTCTTCGCTGGAAAGGGAGAACTCGTGCATCAATGCATCCACCCCGCTGGCACGGCGGCGCTCTTCGCGCACCTGCTTCACCAGCCGGCGGGCGAGCCGGTCGGCGGCGGTACGCTCGTCTTGGCTCATCTGGGCGCGTTCGAGCATATCCTGCACGGCTTCGACTTCGTCGCGGCGGTAGGCATCGGTAACGGCTTGGCGCAGGCTGGTTTGTTGGGGATGGGCAAACTGGAACATGGTTGGTCTCCGTGGTTGGTGGGGCTGCCCGATAAACCGCTTTTCAGGTAGCCTCTGTTTCGTTATGAATAGCTGCTTGGTTTGAACGTCGGTAAAACGGCATCATAAACCAAACTGCGGATAATGTGAAAGAATGTTTGGCAGGAGTGGGGGTTGGTTAATCGGTTAAGGGCTACCTGAAAAGGCCGGGAGCGGTTTCAGCTAGCCTGAAGCCTTTTGATACGGGCAGTTTGAAGGCTACCTGAAAACTTTTCAGGTAGCCTTTTGCCGTCCTTTATTTTGCGGCGCGGTAATCCGCATCGGCTTTTTCGAAGCGTTGGCAGATTTCCTCGGCAGGCGCTTTGCCAGCCAGCGATACGACTACGGTAGTCAGGCCGCAGGCGATGAAGCCGGGGATGATTTCATACAGCGTAGCCATGCCGGCGTTGGCCAGCGCAGGATTCACCACCTGCACCCACAGCACCACCACCGCAGCGCCGGCAATCATACCTGCCAATGCGCCGTTGGCAGTCATGCGTTTCCAGAACAGGGAAAGGATAACGATGGGGCCGAATGCCGCGCCGAAGCCGGCCCAGGCAAACTCCACCAGTTGTAGCACTTTGCTTTCGGGGTCGGCAGCAATCAAAATGGCGATAACGGCCACGGCCAGCACCATGATGCGGCCAATCCACACCAATTCTTTCTGCGGCGCGTTCGGGCGCAGGAAGCCTTTATAGAAGTCTTCAGTGATGGCGCTGGAGCACACCAAAAGCTGGCAAGACAAAGTAGACATCACGGCAGCCAGAATCGCGCTTAAAATCACACCGGCAATCCACGGGTTAAACAACAGGGTGGACAAGGCGATGAATACGCGCTCGTGGTTGCCCTGCATGGCAGCGGCTTGCTCGGGGTGAGCGCCAAAGTAGGCGATACCGTAATAGCCCACGGCCACTGCGCCGCCCAAGCACAAAATCATCCAAGTCATGCCGATGCGGCGAGCACCCACCAGCGATTTCACGCTTTCGGCAGCCATGAAGCGCGCCAGAATGTGCGGCTGGCCGAAATAGCCCAAGCCCCAGGCGGCGGTGGAAATGATGCCGATGAAGGTCGTGCCGTGCAGCAGGCTGCCGTACTCCTTGCCGTTGGCAGCGGCGGTGGTTTGGATGAGGGCGGAAACTTCATCTGCGCCGCCCGCGCCCAAATACACCATCACCGGCGTGAGCAGCAGGGCGAAAATCATCAGCGTGGCCTGCACAGTGTCTGTCCAGCTCACCGCCAAGAAGCCGCCGATAAAGGTGTAGGCAATAGTGGCGCCCGCGCCCAGCCACATGGCGCTGGTGTAGCTCATGTCGGTAAACAGGCTTTGGAACAGGCGTGCTCCGGCCACAATGCCGCTAGCGCAGTAAATGGTGAAGAAAAACAGAATGATGAATGCGGAAATTACTTTCATTGCCTGCCCCTGTGCACCGAAGCGGTGGTGGAAATAATCAGGCAGGGTGAGCGCGTTATTGTTGTATTCGGTGTGCACGCGCAGCCGCCCAGCCACCAAGAGCCAGTTGAGATACGCGCCGATAATCAGGCCGATGGCAATCCAAGATTTGCTCAGGCCGCTCAAATACACTGCGCCCGGCAGGCCCATCAGCAGCCAGCCGGACATATCCGAAGCCCCGGCCGACATGGCGGTAACAAACGGGCCCAAGCTACGGCCGCCGAGGATATAGTCGTCAAAATTGCGGGTGGAGAAATAGGCCGCGAGGCCGATTAACAGAACGGCAACCAAATAGATGCCGAAGGTGATATACATCGGGTTCATGAGCTGCTCCTTGTTGTTATCTTTGATTTCCTAAACCGCCTCGGGGCGGTTTGATGGTGTATCGCTAAAGCACCTATTTCTTCTTACCGCGTCGGCTTGCCCTGCCATACTGCTCGTACTGTCTTCGGCTCGCCGCCCGGTATGAAAAAATAAGTGCTTCAGCTATGGCCGCCTGCTGTAAAAACGAGCAACCTAGTTTTGCTTATACTGGAAAACAACAGAATAAGTCAATATGCGTAAAGAAGCTTGCAAATAACTTGCGGAAGGAGAACAAAATAAATGTAATTAAGAATGAAAAATACTAGCTGAAAGTATGGAACTTCAGCGGGGTTAAAATGATGTTTTAACGAACTGAACTGATGTTTTGATGAAGCTCAGGCTGGTATTTTGATGAGATGAAAGCGCAAGCTCGGATGAAGTACGCCAGGCGTCAAGCCGATTGCTGCTGAAGTGGCTCGTACAAGCAAGATACTAGGCCGAATAGGCTAGATGGAAATATATTTCCTATTGTTATCATATTATTACTGCACCTCAAACCCAAAAAAGGCTACCTGAAAACCATTTGATGTTTTCAGGTAGCCTTTTCTTTGCTCCGCCGTGCCAAGCAAAAACCATGCCGAACGGGTTTGTGCCCGTGCTAGAGCATGTTATCATGGGTCTAATTTGAAATTGAGATTGCCCGCATGAGCCCTATTCTGCCCGAATTGCCCGAATACCTGCGCCGCCGCGCCGCCGAAATCAAACTGCTGATTATGGACGTGGACGGCGTGCTCACCGACGGCCGCATCTTCATCCGCGACAACGGCGAAGAAATCAAGGCCTTCCACACGCTCGACGGGCACGGCATCAAAATGTTGCATCAATGCGGCGTGCAAACCGCCATCATCACCGGCCGCGATGCCCCTTCTGTGGCCGTGCGCGCCAAGCAGCTCGGCATCCGGCACTACTTCAAAGGCATCAGTGACAAACGCGCTGCCTACGCCGAATTGCGAGAAGCTGCCGGCGTGGCCGAACATGAATGCGCCTACATCGGCGACGACGTGGTGGATTTGCCCGTGATGGTGCGCTGCGGCCTGCCCGCTGCTGTACCTGAAGCGCACGAATGGGTGTTGCAACACGCTGCCTACATCACCCGCCGCCCGGCCGGCGCCGGTGCCGTGCGCGAATTGTGTGAAGTCATCATGCAGGCCAAAGGCTACCTGAAAACCGCTTGGGAGCAATACACAGAATGATTAAACGATTCGGCGGCTGGTGGTTTCCGCTGGTGTTGGCACTCGCGCTCGGCGGCGTGAGCTTTTGGCTCGACCGCATCAGCCAGCTCGAAACTGAAGAAACCCCGCTCGATCCGCATGAGCCGCAATACCAGATTTTCGGCATCCGAGGCCGCCGCTTCGCTGCCGACGGCAGCCTGGCCCAGCAGCTCACCGCCACCTGCGCCTGGCAGTTCCCCAACCGCCAAGACGGCTACCTGGCCGAACCCAACGTGATGTTTTCGCAAGGCGGGCAGATGGTGTACCGCATCAGCGCCGATCAGGCACACTATATCGGCAGTGAAAACCAAGTGGTGTTCGAGAAAAACGTGGTGTTCGACAAACCCGCTATGAACGGTCAGCCCGCCGGCCGCCTTAAAACTAATAGCCTCACTGTCAACACCCAAACTCAAACCGCCCATACCCAAGATTTGGTGAACTATCAATACGGCGCCTCCCACGGCACCGCCCAAGGCATGACCTACAACCACAAACAAGGATTGCTCAACCTTTCCTCCCGCATTAAGGCCGTGATTTATGACCCCAAACAACAACATTAAACCCGCCCGCGCCCTTCTCCTCGCCGCCGCCCTGCTATTGCCCGCCGCGGCTTCTGCGCTCACCTCCGACCGCAACCAGCCTATCCAAATCGAAGCCGACCAAGGCTCGCTCGACCAAGGCAACCGCAGTACCGAATTTTCCGGCAACGTGGTTATCCAGCAGGGCACCATGTATATCCGCGCCGCCAAGGTGCGCGTGGTGAAAGCCGCCGACGGCGCGCAAACCATGACCGCCTCCGGCAGCCCGGTACACTTCGGCCAGCAGCTTGACCGCCAAGGCACCGTGAAAGGCCAGGCCGCCCGCGTGGAATACCAATCCGCCACTGGCATCGTGAAACTCAGCGGCGGCGCCAAGCTCGAGCGCGGCGGCGACCGGGCCAGCGGCGACACCATTACCTACAACACCCGCACCGAAGTTTATACCGTGCTGGGCGGCAGTCGCAGCAACGCTAACAAAGGCCGCGTGAGCATCACCATCCAGCCGCAGCAGAAATAAGGGAGGCGGGATGAAGGCCGAGACCCTGTTTGCCGAAATGGCCGAACGCTACCACGCCGCGCCCGACCATCCCTTTTCCCGCTTTCCCGAATACGCCGTATTCCGCCACGGCGGCAGCCGCAAATGGTTTGGCGTGTACCTGCCCGTGCCGGCGGAAAAGCTCGGGCGCACCCCCGGCCGCACCGTGCCCCTGCTCAATGTGAAATGCCGCCCCGAACACATCGGTGCCATGCGCGCCCAAGCCGGCATCCTGCCCGCCTACCACATGAGCAAAGAACACTGGCTGAGCATCGAATTGGAACAGGCCGACGACGCGCTCATCCGCCAGCTGATCGACGACAGCTTCCGCCTCACGCAGGGCAAAGCCAAGATCAGAAAACAGGCTACCTGAAAGCCTGCAATACCGGTTTCAGGTAGCCTCAAACAGTTTCAGGCAGCCCGCATTTGAGGCTACCTGAAAAAATAAAACGCTTTTTGCATCGCTGAACAAGATGTTCAGGTAGCCCCATGCCGCACAGGCTACCTGAAACCGAAAACCAAGCAACCATGAATATCCGCGTCCTCCTCCTCGCCTGCCTAGCCATGCTTACCGCCTGCGCTGCCCCGCAGCCTGCCGCGCCAAACACGCCCAGCAGCCAGCCGGAACAGGCAGCCGACCGCGTGCTGATTGTGTTATACGACCCTGCCGTCGGCGCGGAGCCGCTGCTTCAAGCCGTATGCGAAATGCAGGCCGAGCTGGTGTACCGTTATACAAACATCAACGGCATTGCCGCCCGCATCCCGCCGCCGCAGGATATGGCACAGGCCATGCGCCGCTTGGAGCGCGTACCGGGCGTGTTGCAGGTGCAACGCGACCAAATAATGCAGCTGCAAAACCCTGCCGCACATTGAACCTGCGTATGGCAGCCCTATTTTTCAGGTAGCCTCAGCGCTGCCCGTGATACCCAACAAACACAAGGGAAAACCAAACCATGACCACACCGCACAGCCGCCTCAGTGTTAAACAGCTGCGCAAAAGCTTCAAACAGCGCCAAGTGGTGCAGGATTTCTCGCTCGATATCGAAAGCGGCGAAGTAGTCGGTCTGCTCGGCCCCAACGGCGCGGGCAAAACCACCAGCTTTTATATGATTGTCGGCCTGGTGGCTGCCGATCACGGCACCATCCGGCTGGACGAGCACGAGCTGCGCCACATGACCGTGTATCAGCGCGCCCGCTTAGGCCTGGGCTATCTGCCGCAGGAAGCCTCAATTTTCCGCAAGATGACGGTGGAAGAAAACATCCGCGCCATCTTGCAATTGCACGAAACCGACCGCCATACCATCGAATCGCGCCTCAACGACCTGCTGGGCGACCTGAACATCACCCACCTGCGGCAAAGCCCCGCCCCCGCCCTCTCCGGCGGCGAACGGCGCCGTGTGGAAATTGCCCGCGTGCTGGCCATGAGCCCGCGTTTCATCCTGTTGGATGAGCCCTTCGCCGGCGTCGATCCGATTGCCGTTATCGACATTCAAAACATCATCAACTTCCTCAAACAGCGCGGCATCGGCGTGCTGATTACCGACCACAACGTGCGCGAAACCCTGCGCATCTGCGACCGGGCCTATATCATCAACAACGGCGCCGTGCTGGCCAGCGGCCGCCCCGAAGAATTGGTGGGCAACGAAGAAGTACGCGCCGTGTATCTGGGCGAAAACTTCGATTACTAAGGTTTCAGGTAGCCTCACATGACCCAGCAATCCGTCAAACTCAAACTGCGCCAAACCCAGCAGCTCAACCAGAAGCAGCAGCAATCATTGCGCATTTTGCATATGTCGTCGCTGGAATTGGCTGAAGAAGTGGAAAGCTGGCTGGCCGACAACCCACTGCTCGAACGGCCGGAACACGATCCGGCCGACAGCGGCGAGCCCGAACCCCATTACTCCGCCGCCATACCGGTTACCCGCAAAACCAACAGCATGGAAGAGAGCGACGTGTGGGAAACCGTGGCCGACGAAGCCGATTTCCGCCGCATGCTGCACGAGCAGGTGTGCGAACACCCGCTAGACGAAGACCAGGCCGCCCGCGTGCATTTGCTCATCGACTACCTCGATGATCAAGGCTACCTGAACGACAGCCTCACCGACATCGTGGAAAATTCCCCGCTGGAATGGATGCTCGATGAAGACGATATGGCCGAAGCCCTGCGCCACCTGCAACAGTTCGACCCCCCCGGCGTGGGCGCGCGTGATTTGGGCGAATCATTATTGCTCCAACTGGCGCGGCGGCAGCCGGACGACACCGTATTCTGCGCCGTGCAGCTGGTGAAACACTTCCTGCTCGACATCGCCAAAAGCAGCCTGCCGCAGCAAGTGCGCAAAAAATTCCCCCAATACAGCGCCGCCACCATCGAAGCCGCCCAAGCCCTCGTCGCCTCCCTCAACCCCTTCCCCGCCTACGGCCTTTCCGGCTCCGGTCATACCGAATACGTCGATCCCGACGTGTGGATCCGCCCAGATCCCGAAACCGGCAAATGGACGGTGGGCATGTACCGCCAAGCCTGGCCGCAGGTGCAGCTCAATCAGGAATATTCCGACCTGCTCGCCGAATACGGCAGCGAAGCGCCGGAGTTGAAACAAAAGCTCAATGAAGCTAAAGTATTGCTAAGCTCGCTGGAACAGCGCAAAAGCACCGTGTTGCGGCTGGCCGAAACCATTCTGGAGCGTCAGGCCGACTTCTTCTCTTTCGGCGCCATCGGCCTCGTGCCGCTCACCATTAAAGAAACCGCTGCCAACCTCGGCCTGGCCGAAAGCACCGTGTCCCGCGCCGTAAACCAAAAATATTTGGCTTGCCCGCAAGGCGTATTTCCGCTACGCTATTTTTTCAGCCAGGCAGCCGCCTACAGCAGCGAAGAAGACGGCGACGGCATCAGCGCCAACGCCGTGAAAGCCCTGATCGAAAGTCTGATTGCCGGCGAAGACAAACGCAAACCGCTCTCCGACCAAGCCATGTCCGACCGGCTCGCCCTGCAAGGCATCATGCTCGCCAGGCGCACCGTAGCCAAATATCGCGAAGAACTGAATTTCCCGCCTGCGCACCAACGCAAGCAGAAAGCTTAGCTTGCCGCCGTGCGCAGCCAACCCACCTGTAAAGGAGTGAGCTATGAACCTAAAAATCAACGGAATCAACATCGAGGTTACCGAAGCCCTGAGAGATTACATCAGCGGTAAACTTGAACGCATCGTCCGCCACAGCGACAACGTGATTTCCGCCACCGTAACCCTATCGGTGGACAAACTGGTGCAGAAAGCAGAAGTGGATTGGCATATGGCCGGCAAAGACCTGCACCTCGACCAAACCGACAAAGATATGTACGCCGCCATCGACCTCTTGGTAGACAAACTCGACCGCGCCGTACTCAAACACAAAGAGAAAAAACAACAGCACCGCGCTGAACCCAGCGGCAAGGTGAGCATCGAATAAGCTTTGAACCGCCCAATAGGGTATAGATAAAGCAGGCTGAAAAGCCTGCTTTTTTATAGTGAATTAAATTTAAATCAGGACAAGGAGGCGAGCCGCAGACAGTACAGATAGTACGGCAAGGCGAGCCAACGCTGTAATGGTTTAAATTTAATTCACTATACTAGGGATGGGAGGATTAGACAAGGCTACCTGAAGCCATGCTTTCAGGTAGCCTTTTTACTGCCATGAATCGAATTAGAATTTGTAAGTGTACTGCAAGCCTAAGATATGGGAGTGGCTTCTGAATTTGGCGGAGCCGTGGGTGCGGCTGGACACGCAGGCTTGCGAGCCGGGGCCGGAGGCTGTGCCGCCGCACCAGCCGTTTACGTTGGCAGAGGTGTTTTTCACGTGCACATAGCTGTAGGCGAGGTTGAGGCTGTGCTGCTGATTGATGTCGTATTTACCGCCTAGGGAGAGCCAGAGGCGGTCGGCATCGGGCAGGGTGCTCATGCGGGTGTTGGCGCCGCGTACGGGGGATTGGTCGTAGGCGATGCCGAAGCGCAGTTGCAGGGGATCGGTGATTTGGTAAGACGCACCAAGGGAGAGTTTATAAGTGTTGCGCCACTGGGGGGTGAGGATGGTTTGGTTACTGCGGGCGGGTGCGGCAGGATTCTGCGGGTTGGCCACGGCTTTGCTGTTGCCGAAATTCAGTTCGGCACGGTTGAAGCGGGAGTGGCGTGTCCAGGTGGCGTCGCCATAGAGCGACCAGCGCGGCGTGAGTTTGTACATGCCGTGCAGGGAGAAGGATTCGGGGGTAACGATGCGTACGTTGGCGGCTTCGGATTCGGCGTAGCCATTGGCGCGAATGGCGTTGGAAAGGGTGCCGCCCATCGGAGTTTGGAAGGCTGCGCCCACCAGTTTCCATTCGGCATCGCCGCGCAGGTTGTGGCTTACTTTGGAACGGTAGTTTGCGCCCAAACGCAGGGAGTCGTTTACGTCCCACAGCCAGGCGAGGTTGTAGCCGAAGCCCCAATCGCTGCCTTCCACGCTGGCATAACCATCGGCAAAGCCGTTGCGGCGCAGTGGGGGGAAGGCGCCGAAGTTGGCGTATTGACGCAGCTTGGCGGTGGTGTGCTGCGCCACCAGGCCGAGGGCAACGGAGTGCTGATCGTTGATTTTATAGGCAACGGTGGGCTGGATGGCGATGGTTTTCACGCTCAACTCGTTCAGGTTGTAGCGCAAAACAGAGTCATGCTGGTATTCGGTGCCGGAGCCGAAGGGAACATACATGCCCAAGCCGAGGGCAACGTTATCATTTAGGCGGTGCGACAAATAAAAATGTGGCGCAACCACTATGCTCTTCGGGCGGATATTGCCGGAAGTGGCGCCTTGCACGGGTTGGTTGGTGCCGGGGTAGTAGGCTTCGGCATCGCTGTATTTCACGCTGGGCGCAACAAGGTTGACGTTGATGCTAACCTGCGTGCCTTCGAGTTTGGTGAGGCCGGCGGGGTTGTGGAACAGGGTGGAAGGATCGGCAGCTTCGGCGGCGGATGAATTGGCCGTGGATTGGCTACTCACGGATTGAGTGCCGAAATGGTAGCCGGAAGCCCAGGCTTGGGCGGAAAAAGCGGTGGCCAGCAACAGGGCTAGGCGGGAGAAATGGCGGGTTGTCATGATGTATTTGGTTGAAGAAAAAAGCTATTTATCAATTAACAGGCATATTTTCAGGTAGCCTTGTGAAGGGGCTACCTGAAACATTACGCCATATAGCTAAACATCTGCATCCTTTCGCAGTTGTTTGGCTATTAACGTTGAATAACTATTCTACAGGAAATTTTGTACAAAAATAAAACCCAGCGGCCAAAACAGCTGGGGTTGGTAATGTTAGGATTGGTAAAATTCCAACAGATTGCCAGCTCTCGGCCGAACTGCGACACATCGTTTTATTTTTGAGCCATATACGGGCATAAGATTGCCGGAATGCAAAAACCTCCCGGCAATCTGCCGAGAGGTTTGAAATTGGTTGCGGGGGCAGGATTTGAACCTACGACCTTCGGGTTATGAGCCCGACGAGCTACCATGCTGCTCCACCCCGCGTCAGGGAAAGTGGACTATACGCGCCTTGGTGGAGCTTGTCAAGTTTGTGCGCAAGATAAAGGCTATTGGCCTGCATTGTTTGATTAATCTTGTTTGCGCAATTTGGCTGTTCTGCCCAGCAGGCTACCTGAAAGCGATGTCTTGGCGAAGCCAAGGCCGAGCTTCTGCGAAGCTAAAGCGATGGTTTGACGAAGGCAAAGCTAAGTTTCTGCGGGCGCAAACCTGATTCACTCAAACAGCCGCCCCTGCGCCAAGATTTCCCGCACCGGAGCAAAACTGCGGCGGTGTTCGGGCAGCGCGCCGTGGCGTTGCAGGGCGGCGAGGTGTTCGGCGGTGCCGTAGCCTTTGTGCCGCTCGAAGCCGTATTGCGGATAACGTTCGGCCAGGGCATACATTTCCGCGTCGCGCGCGGTTTTGGCCAGCACGGAGGCGGCGGAAATCTGGATGATTTTGCTGTCGCCTTTTATTACGGCTTCGGCTTCGCAGCCCAAATCGGGCGGCACGCGGTTGCCGTCTATCCACACTTTTTCAGGTAGCCTTTCCAGCCCGTGTACGGCGCGGCGCATCGCCAGCATGGTGGCGTGCAGGATATTGAGCCGGTCGATTTCTTCCACCGAGGCGGCGGCCACGCACCAAGCCAGTGCCTGCTGTTTAATCAACACCGCCAATTCGTCGCGGCGGCGTTCGCTCAGTTTTTTCGAGTCGGTAAGCCCCGGCAAATCGTATTTGTTTGGCAACACCACTGCGGCGGCAAACACGCTGCCGACCAATGGCCCGCGTCCGGCCTCGTCCACACCGGCCTGCCAAATCATGGGGTTGCCCCCGCGGCGGCCAATACTGCCGCTGTGGCTTCGGCGGCGGTGTCTTTGCGCAATAAATGGTGCAGCTCGGTGAAATCCTGCTGCAGCGCGGCGGTTTTCTCCGGCGAGCGATACCAATCCAGCAGCGCGGCGGCCAGCTTTTCCGGCTCGGCATCGTGCTGCAGCAGCTCCGGCACGGCGGCGCGGCCGAGCAGCACGTTGGGCAGCCCCACATAGGGCACTTTGATTTTGTGCTTCACCAGCGCATAGGTGAGCGGCGAGATTTTGTAGCTGATTACCATCGGCCGTTTGCACAGCGCCACTTCCAGCGTGGCGGTGCCGCTGGTGACCAACACCGCATCCGCCGCCGTGCAGGCTTGCGCCGTGCCGCCCGGGAGCAGTTGCAAGGGCAGGCGGCAATACGGCTCGGCGGCGAGCAGACTTTGCAGGCGCGTGCGGGTGGCTTCGGTGGCGTAGGGCAGCAGGAACTGCGCCTCGGGAATTTGTTGCCGCACCAGCTGAGCGGCTTGCAGAAACAGCGGTGCCATATAGTCGATTTCGCTCACTCGGCTGCCGGGCAGCAGGGCGAATACGGGCTGTTTTTCAGGTAGCCCCAATTCGCGGCGTGCGGCGGCGCGGTCGGCTTCCAAAGGCAGGGTTTGCGCCAACGGATGTCCCACAAATCGCGCCCGCCCGCCGGCCTGCCGGTATAGCTCCGGCTCCATCGGGAACAGGCACAGCACTTCATCTGCCTGCTGCACAATTTTATGCACCCGCTCGCGCCGCCACGCCCACACCGAAGGGCTCACATAATGCAGCGTGGGGATGCCCGCAGCCTTGAGTGCGGCAGCCACGCCTAGGTTGAAATCCGGTGCATCGATGCCAACGAACACATCTGGCCGTTGCCGTTTCATTTCTGCAATCAAGCCTTTGCGGATGCGCCAAATCGCCGGCAGGTTTTTCAACACCTCCACGTAGCCGCGCACCGCCAGCGTTTCTTGGTCGAACAGGCTCTCCAGCCCTGCCGCCTGCATACGCGGGCCACCGATGCCGGTAAACCGCGCCTGCGGGCAGCGCGCGCGGATGGCCTCAATCAGGTGTGCGCCGAGCAGGTCGCCCGAAGCTTCGCCGGCACACAGGGCGATAAGGGGGGAAGTGTTCATGGTGGGAGCGGCTGGAAAATGAAGATGCGGTATTGTACCGAATAATCAAACATCAAGATGGCTGCCATAGATAAATATATGCTGCATAAGCATAATTCATCTTTTGGCAGCCGTTATATTTCCGCAATTTTTAGAAGCGTTCCGCAAAACGCTATTTTAGCGGCTTGAGTATTTTACCGCGCCGGATATAGGTTTTGGTCATCTGCTCAGAGGTGTGGCCAAGTTGGTCAGAAGCGCTGCGGGTATCGGCAGATAAGTAAATATCCGTGGCGGCTTTGGCGCGCAAATCTCGAAACTGGAAATTGGACAACTCTTCCGCTAGCTCCGGTCGTTGTTGCATAACGGTTTTGCGCAACTCCAGAAACTGTCTGCCCAAAGAGTCGCGGGTCAGTGGTTTTCCGTGGCTGTTGAGAAACAGGTAGCCGTTATCTT